>JANQPS010001053.1 GCA_028285365.1 Thermoanaerobaculia bacterium
TGAAGGGACAAGAACCCAGTCGTCCAGCAGCGCTCTCGACACCCTCGGCTTCGCTACATCCCGAGGAGCCGGCCGACCGACGACGCGAGGCGCGAGAACCGTGCCTCCCGGACGCTTCCGCCATCCTCCAACGACGCTGGCGTGTGCGGATCCTCGATCAGTCCGAGCTCGGTTTCGGAGTCGAGCTCGACACGGCACCCTGCTTTGATCAACCCATGGCCCTCCAGCTGAACGTCAGCGACGACGCGAAAGCACCGAGCGGTACTCGACGAGAGACGCCGTGCCGGGATCCAACCGCACCCGCACGCCCGCTCGACGCTGGGCGTCACGTCTGGGTGCGAACCGTCTGGTGCCGACTGATTGCAACCCGTCCAGCTCACGGCACTAGCGTCACGCCGGTCTTTCGAGCGGGTTTGAGGCGGTTGTCCAAGGCCGAAACTCCAGAACCGACACCCCAACCGTCCTCGACGACCGTGGCGCGTGATCTGCTCGATGCAGACAGTCCATCCGCGGAGAACCGGCACCAAGGTGCTCGCCTCCTCCTACCGTACGTGCCCCGCCGCTAGGGCGGCGCCAAGCAGCTCCCCGACCTTGGCTCAGCGGATACGGCCGTGGTCCAACTCGAAGCCCAGCGCCACCGAAAGCACGAACAGAGAGACAGAGAGAGAGAGAGAGAAAGAGACAGAGACAGAGACAGAGTGAGCTGACTCAGGGAACGTCGAGGTCCTTCGCGCGAGCCGCCTGCAGCCATCCTCCTACCTCCAGCTCGAGCCAGTTCTCAATCTGATCTCGAGTCTCGGCAAACGCTGCGGCGCGGGCCCGCTCACCATCGACCGTGGAGGGATCGTCGAAAGCCTGATGCAGGTTCAGCACTCGGCCCGGGAAGTATGGGCACGCTTCTCTCGCGTTGTCACAAACGGTGATAACCACGTCCTGTTCCGGCTCGATCTCATCGAGGGTCTTGGACGTGTGACCTTCCAGTGCAAAGCCCCGCTCAGCCATCGCAGCGACCGCAGCCGACTTGACCGTCGTACGCTCTGAGCCCGCACTACTCGCCTCGATCCACTGACCCCAGCGACCCCGCAAGAGCCCTTCAGCCATCTGCGAGCGCGCCGAGTTGTGAGTGCAGATGACCACGACGCGCAAGCGTCGAGTGATCGGAGCGACAGGCCTCATCTCATAGAACACGAGCTCGTGCTCGTCCTTCTTGCGCAGCCCCAACGGCTCCATACCAATCCGCTCCATGACCCTCATCGAGCTTCGGTTCGGAGGGTCAGTCGAGCCTTCGATGGATTCCCAGCCCAGGCTGCTGAGCGCGTAAGAGCAAACCGTACGCGCACCTTCTTCGGCTAGTCCTTTGCCCCAGGCGGCTGGACCGAGCGCGTAGATCAGCTCAGGTTCAGTGCCGGAGAAGATGCAGAAGCCCGCAAAGCCCAGGAGTTCGTTGCGGTCGTGACGTCGCAGGCCCCAGAGACCCCATCCGCCCTCGTTGAACGTCTTGCGAGAGCGACCGATCAACCCGTCGGTCCATTCGCGCTCTACGAGCTCGTCGTCGAGCAGGTAGCGGCGAACCTCGGGCGTGCGGAGAAGCGAATGGAGAGATTCACCGTCACTGAGATCAACGGGCCGAAGGTCCAGGCGCGGCGACGAGAGCAACACGTGGGCAGACATCGAGATCCTCTCCTGATGAAATTCCTGAGGAGTGTTTCCGAGAAGTTGCGGTCTCGAGAACTTGCCGTTTTCGAGAGTGGCTAGTGGGGCTGATGACTCACGCACCGTGACGTCGCGCGCCGACAGGTGGTCGTGAGCGTTCAGCGAGACGAGACGGCAGCCGTAATCAACCCATGAGCAGAGGGCGCACCCCGAACGCAAAACCTGCCAAGAGGATGAGGGCAGCGCCTCCCGCAACCACGTAGCGTAGCCACGTCGGCTGTCCATCGGTCGTGCGCCAGATCAGCCGCAGCACATATGGCAAGGCCAGAGCCCACACCAGGGCCAACGCGAGCCCAACGAGCTGAGCAGTCTCGAAGCCTCTCAAGAATGCCATGGCGAAGATCGCAATGACGAGCACCGCTCGGAACAGGATGCGAGAGTTCATGACGAAGTCTCTGGTCGGTTGACGTCGGTGGGGAGCAGATCGAGGACAAAAGCGTACTCCAAGGCGCGCTCGACGAGCCGCTGATAGCGACCAGAGGCACCGCTGTGCCCAGCCGACATGTTGGTCTTGAGCAGCAGTCGATTGGCGTTGGTCCTCAGATCACGCAGCTTGGCAACCCACTTCGCCGGCTCCCAGTACTGCACCTGAGAGTCGTGGAGTCCTGCGAGAACCAGGAGGTTGGGATAGTCCTTCGCCTCTACGTTGTCGTACGGCGAATAGGAGAGCATGTAGCGGTAGGCCTCCTCCTCGCGTGGATCACCCCACTCCCGCCACTCGAAAGTCGTGAGGGGAATCGACGTGTCCAGCATGGTCGTGACGACGTCGACGAACGGAACGCCGGCGAGCACACCTCGAAACAGGTCCGGGCGCAGATTGGTGATGGCTCCCATGAGCAGGCCACCGGCGCTTCCGCCTCTGGCAAAGAGACGATCAGGCGAGCTGGCTCCAGACGCGCAGAGATGCTCGGCCACGTCGATGAAGTCGGTAAAGGTGTTCATCTTGTGAAACAGCTTGCCCTGTTCGTACCAGCGATAGCCCAGCTCCTGGCCGCCCCTGAGGTGCGTCAGGGCATAGGTGAATCCCCTGTCGACGAGACTCAGTACATTGGGATCGAACGACGCATCGAGAATCACTCCGTAGGCACCGTAGCCATACATCAGCGTGGGACGCGGACCCGACGCAACCTGATCCGAACGTCGCAAGAGCGACACCGGGACGCGAGTTCCGTCCCTGGCGGTGACCATCAGCAATTCGGTCTCGTAGTGACTCGCATCGAAGCCCCCGGGGACCTCCAGCTGCTTGAGGAGCTTCAGCTCGCCGGTCCCGAGATCTACGTCGAGCCAACGACGCGGCGTCCGTGGTGAGCTGAAGACGATCCTCACCGCAGCGCTGTCTGAGCTCGGATTGGCGCCCAAGTCGAGCGCGTAGGTCGGCTCGGGAAAGTCGACATCGAGCGCCAGCGAGCCCGTGAGATCGCGCACGCGAAGCCTGGGGAGTCCACCCTCGCGCTCGACGCAGGCCAACCGGTCGGCAAACACCTCGAACCCTTCGAAGAAGACGGTGTCGCTATGCGGCGTGACCTCGGACCACGCCGCTCGCGCCGTGTCCTCCTCTGAAGACGACATGAGGTGGAAGTTGGGCCCACCCGTGTTGGTCCTGATGAAGAAGCGGTCGCCCACGTGATCGATCTGATACTCGTGACGATCACTGCGCGGCTCGAAGACTTGAAAACCCTGTTCAGGCTGGTCGGCGCGCAATACGTGAACTTCGGTCCTCTCGGTCTGGCTGGCAGTCGCGATCAGGTAGGCCCTCGACTTGCTTCGCCCCAGACTGAGGTAGAACTCCTCGTCGTCCTCCTCCAAGAGCAACTGGTCGCTCGACGAAGGTTCGCCGACGACGTGACGATAGATCTGGTAGGGACGCAGAGTCTCCGGGTGTTGCCTCACGTAGTAGAGCGCGGAGCCCCCACCCCAGCGCAGGTTGCCCGTCGTCAGCTCGATCTCGTCGTCCAGATCCTTGCCGGTCTCCAGGTCTCGGACTCGAATCGTGTACTGCCGGCGCCCTACGTGATCGACCGAGTAGGCCAGCAGACGATTGTCGTCACCCACATCGACTCCGGCCACGGCGGTGTACTCGTGTCCGTCGGCAAGCGCGTTGATGTCGAGCATCAGCGTTTCGTCGGCTGCGCCGTCGCGGCGACGGAGCAGGAGCGGATACTCCTTGCCGGACTCGAAGCGCGAGCGATACCAGTAGCCGTTCTCGAGATAGGGCACGCTGTCGTCGTCAGGCTTGTAGCGTTGTTTCATCTCTTCGTAGAGTGATTCACGCAGCGGCCCGAGATGGTCCAGAGACGACTCGGTGTAGGCGTTCTCAGCTTCGAGGTGACTGAGCACCTCGGGGTCGTCACGCTCTCGAAGCCAGTAGTAGTCGTCGACACGAACGTCGCCGTGGATCTCCAGGCGGTGCGGTCGCTTCTGGGCTTGCGGCTCACGAACACCGTTCGACCCTCCCACGTCCACGCCCTCCGAGCCTTGAGCAGTCTTCACAGCAATCCTCCTCGAGCACACGCGCAGCGATTGCGAACATGGCCCCCAAATTCTCGACTCGTCAGCAGGCAGCTTCGCGTGGCTCACCTGAAAGGCTCGGACCACCCGGTGTGTCCTCCACGCATACTCGAGCTTGGCCGACGCAAATCGTTGGGCGAGTTTTCCAATGAACTACCATGCTTTGCAACGATCCCAACGTTCGTCGGAGACGACCCGACTCAATGAAACCCCATGACTCTCTCTGACAAGCAGCTTCACGACCAGCATCGCTCGCGCGAGAGCCGCGTGCCGACCAACCCCGGCAGGTTCAACGGCTGGCTCATGGGTGTCCTCGTGGCCGCGACGACCCTCACCGCCCTGCCGGCCCTGGCCCAGGAGCCGGTCCGCTACGAGATCTCGCTCGCCCAGGCTCACTCGCAGATGGTCGACATCCGCGTGAGCTTCCCGATCTCAGACCGCTCCGCTACTGCCGCGGCAAACGACCTGCAGGTCTATCTGCCGACCTGGAGGCCAGGCCGCTACACGATGCTCGATCCGGTCTCGACCCTCAGGAAGCTAGCAGCTGAGACCGGTGACGGTCGTCCTCTCGAGGCCACCAAGAACGATCGTTCTGGCTGGCTCGTCGAGCTGCCGAGCACGGGACGACCGGTCCGAGACGTCGTCGTCAGCTATCGGATCTACGCCAACTCACTGGGGGACCGGACGAGACACGCAGACGATACTCACGCCTTCCTTTCGGGCTCGTCGGTTTTCGTCTACACGCCTGAACTGCGGGACCGAGCCATCGAGGTCAGGGTCGACGCGCCAGAGGACTGGAGGGTCGCCTCGGGGCTCGAGCCGCTGGCCGACGACCCTTTTGTCCTGGCCGCCGCCAATTACGACGTGCTGGTCGACAGCCCGATCGAAGTCGGACTCCACGAGATCTTCTCTTTCGAGGCTGCGGGCAAGACTCACGAGTACGTGATCTGGCCACCCGGAGCCAACTACGACCGCGACCACCTGATCGCCGACACCACCAAGATCGTCGAGGTGCAGACGGAGATCTTCGGCGACGCTCCGTACGAGCGCTACGTCTTTCTCACTCACGTCGGAGCCGGCGCACGAGGTGGGACCGAGCACCTCAACAGCACGATCATGCAAACCACCTTCGAAGGCCTCGAAGGCAGCGTATCCGGAACCAAGGCCTACAAGGACTTTCTGGGGCTGGTCTCCCATGAGCTGTTTCACACCTGGAACGTCAAGCAGCTTCGCCCTCGTGGAATCACCCCCTACGACTACCAGGACGAGAACTACAGTCGCTTGTTCTGGGTCGCGGAGGGCACGACCAGCTACTACGACGACCTCACTCTCGTGAGAGCCGGCATCCTCACTCGCAAGGAGTACCTCAAAGGACTGGGGCAGTCGATCGACCAGTATCGCAATCGCCCGGGCGCCCGCGTCCAGAGCCTGGGTGACGCGTCTTTCGACGCCTGGGTGCACTTTGCTCGCTCGAATCCCGACGGCATCAACTCTCAGATCTCGTTCTACCGCAAGGGGATGTTGGTCAGCCTACTGCTCGACGAAGAGATCAGGAGACGCACCAGCTCGAGCCGCAGCCTCGACGATGTCATGCGCTCTCTGTACGAGGCGCATCCACTGTCATCAGGAGGATTCGACGAGGACGACCTGCTCGCGGCGCTCGCACACCACGCAACCTCTCCGGACAGCGATTCGGATCCACCGGTCAGCGAGTTCGGCACGCTCCTCGAGCGCTACGTCGACGGCACCGACCAGCTACCGCTCGAGGAGGCGTTGGAACGCCTCGGCGTCGAGCTCTATCTCAAGCCCGCGAAAGAGCCGGGCACGAGCGACGAAGAGGACAACGGATCCGACGAAGACTCGAGCGCCGGCACGGGCGCTACT
>JANQPS010001063.1 GCA_028285365.1 Thermoanaerobaculia bacterium
CGGACTCCGGCCAGAACGTCTTCGGCAAAGTCTGCGGTCGTGCTCTCGCTCACGCTCCCGGTCGAAGCCCCCACACCTCGATCGTCTACCCGCAAGACGGCGATCCCCTGGCGCGTCAAGTGATCAGCGATGACGAGAAACGGCTTGTGTCCGAGCAGTTCTTCGTCGCGATTCTGAGCACCGCTGCCCGTGATCATGAGCGCCGCGACAAACGGTCCTTCTCCTGGCGGAAGGGTCAACGAGCCACCGAGAACCACGTCCTCGTTCGTGTAGCTCACCTCTTCGACCTCGTAAGGAAACGGCGGGATCGGCTCCTGAGGGCGGTTGGGCGCTTCGATCACCTGGTCGCGCGAGAGCTCGAAGTCCAAGGAGGCGGGTCCCTGCTCGAACTTGCCTGCGATCTTTCCCTCAGCCAGTTCTCCGTCGAACGTCGCTCCCCCGGGCACGCCGGTGATCGTAAAGCGGGCCTTTGCGCCGTCGATGGTGATGCCTTCGAGCCCGAGGCCCTTGGCCCCCTGCGCCGGGATGTCGATCGTGCCGCTCCATTCGCCAGCGTCGAGCGACAGATCCACAGCAACCTGGAGTTCTCCCGTAGGCAGCTGGATCGCACCCTCCCAGTGACCGGCAAAAGCCTCCTCACCACCCGCCTGGGCACCCAGCGACCCACAGATTACGGAACTGGCCAAGACCCCGAGAGCGAGGATCCTGAAGAGAATGCCTGGGCCGGATTGCAAGCGGTACGACGTTGTGATCATGGTCTGAGCTCCGGTAGCGAGATGAGCGTGCAAGAGGGCGGAGGGCGATTCCGACGGCGGCGGCCTGTGTTCCAGACAGCACTGCCGCCAGGTGGATCCCTCTCGAGGGGCGTGGATGGAAACGAAGCCTCTACGCCCCGCGAGACCACTCTATTCCCCCCAATCCTCAGCGCCTGGACCTTCAGAATGTTGCAGACGTCGACAGCGAGACGAGTCGAGCGTGCCTTGACGAGGCAACTTCCGCTAGTCTGAGCCTGCGGAGGGTGTCGTCTCGTTGGGCCAACATCATGGCTTCCGGGCAGCCCTCGACCGTACCTCCAAGAACGTTTCACGACACTCTCAGGCCGATCTCATCGAACTCCAGAGCACCAAGTGGCTGCGACGGCTTTTCGCCTTCGTCCTCCTCAGCCTCTTCGACCCTGGGACGGTGCTTTCGACGCCGGTGACCTCCCCTGCCAGACAGCTTCCAGGCGGTCAGTCCTATCAACAGGAGCTAGATCGCATGATCGAAGCCATACGGCGTGATCTCCAGACGATCGAAGGCATCGACGGTGGACTCCACCCGACTGTGGAGCGCGCGATGCGAGCTGTCGCGAGACAGCGCTTCGTACCGCAGGAGCTCCGAGAGTATGCCTTCGAGAATCGCCCGCTACCGATCGGAAGAGAACAGACGATCTCGCAGCCAACCATCGTGGCCTTGATGACTCAGCTCCTGGGCGTCGGCGCCGGCGACCGGGTGCTGGAGATCGGGACGGGCTCCGGCTACCAGGCCGCCGTTCTGGCAGAGATCGGGTGTGAGGTGATCTCTCTCGAGATCATTCCCGAGCTCTCCGAACGTGCCGCTGCACTGCTTTCCGCGTTGGGATACGAACAGGTCCGCACCATCGTCGCCGACGGCTATCGCGGATGGCCAGATGAAGCACCCTACGATGCCATCATCGTCACCGCGGCGGCTCCGCAGGTTCCGGAAGCTCTCCTCGAGCAGCTCCGGCCGGGAGCACCGCTGGTGATTCCAGTCGGGCGACAGTCAGCGCCGCAGGAGCTTCAAGTCATTACGGTCGATGACAGCGGACGGCGCCAGACTCGATCGATCATTCCGGTGCTGTTCGTCCCCATGGTCCCGGACGAGTGAGACCCACACCACTGCGCTGCCCCTAGCCGCACAGGGGCTCATGACACAGGCCTTCCCTTTTGTCCGGGTGTCAGAAGTCGACGGTACCTTCGACTAACATTCCGCGTTTACCGAACTGAGCGCCACCGAGAGCAATTGGAGACTGACATGGGACCTCTCAACGGGATTCGCATCCTCGAAATCGCAGGTATCGGGCCGGGGCCGTTTTGCGCCATGATGCTGGCCGACCAGGGGGCTGACGTCCTGCGCATCGACCGCAAGAGCGCCGCGGGTCAGGGGTCTCAGTTCGACGTCCTCAACCGCGGTCGTCGCTCTGTGGCGGTCGACCTCAAGAACCCGGCTGGAGTCGAGCTCGTCCTCGACCTCGTGACCCATGCCGACGGCCTGATCGAAGGCTTCCGACCCGGCGTGATGGAACGGCTCGGGCTCGGACCGGAGGTCTGTCACGAGCGCAACGCCAAACTCGTCTATGGACGCATGACCGGTTGGGGACAAGACGGAACGATTGCTCACAGCGCTGGCCACGACATCAACTACATCGCACTCTCGGGCGTGCTGGGTTCCATCGGTCGAGACGACAGCGGCCCGGTTCCTCCCCTCAATCTCGTCGGTGATTTTGGTGGTGGTGGAATGATGCTCGCCTACGGCATGGTGTGTGGTCTCCTCGAGGCCAAGCGCTCCGGGCAGGGGCAGGTCATCGACGCCGCCATGACCGATGGCTCGGCCCTCCTCATGGCCGCCATCTTCGGGCTGAGGAGCGCCGGGATCTGGCAGAGTGAGCGCGGCGTCAATCTGTTGGATACCGGAGCCCACTTCTACGATGTCTACCAGTGCGCAGACGGCGAGTGGGTCTCGATCGGCTCCATCGAGCCTCAGTTCTACGCCCTTCTCCTCGAGAAGACCGGACTGAGCGAGGACCCAGACTTTCGCGATCGACAGCGTGACAGCAAGATCTGGCCGGAGCTCTCGAAACGCTTGCGCGGTGTCTTCCGTCAGAAGACCCGAAGTGAGTGGTGCGAGATCATGGAAGGCTCGGACGTCTGTTTTGCGCCTGTTCTCAACATGGACGAGGCCCTCGCTCATCCACACAACGTCTCCCGCAACACCTTCGTCGAAGTCGGCGGAGTCCGACAGCCCGGGCCCTCGCCACGATTCGATCGCACGCCCGCGTCGGTACCGACGCCTCCTCCGAAGGCAGGTGAGCACAACCGGGAGGCTCTCGTCGACTGGGGCATCTCGGAAGACGCGATCGACGGGCTGGAGGCCGACGGCGCCCTCTGACAGCCACCTCGCAGCGTCCAGCTACTGTCAAATCAGAAGCAGGCCGCGGTCCCTGTGGCCTCGGCCACCAGCCGGAGCCACCTGCGCTAGCATCGGACCATGGAAATCACCATCCTCTACTGCGGCGCCTGAAACTACCTGCCCGACGCTTCCAGTCTGGAGGCTGCGATTCTCGAGGTCTACCCGCAAGCGCACGTCGAGCTGGTTCGCGGCGGCGGTGGCGTCTTCGACGTCTCCTGCAACGGCGAGCTCCTCTATTCGAAGCAAGCCACCGGCAGGTTCCCGGAGCACCGGGAGATCACAGACCTGCTCGCGCAGCCAGAGCTCACTAGCTGAACAGCCGCCTCCTACCTGACTCGACACCATGACCGGCCGGGTCCTGTCGCAGACAGCTGGAGCTCGATCCGTGGCTCCTTTTGCACCGGATGTGGTGTGGGGATGTCGTGCCATCCCCGGTGACCCGAGCGTCCGAAGACTCGACGATGGCGTTGCCCGTGCGATGCACACGCCCTCGGGAGCCGTCACGTTTGCCATCAGTCTCACCGACGGTCACCTGAGAGTGACCACCTGGGGACCCGGTGCCGAATGGATCGAAGACAACCTGGAACTCCTGCTGGGGGCCGCCGACCGCGAGCGCCTGGAGCTCGAACCACCGCAGGATGAACCTCTGCGCAGCCTGTGGCGTCGCTATCGAGGCCTGCCGATCGCCGGCAATCAGGCGCCGGTCGATACGTTGATCGCGATCGTCGTCACCCAGAAAGTCTCAGGCAAGGAGGCGAGCCTCAGCTATCGACGGTTCGCCCAGCGCTTCGGCGAGCGCGCTCCAGGCCCCCACGGCCTGCATCTGCCACCACGCCCCGCGGTGATCTCACAACTCGGGTACGAGGACTTCCACCCGTTCGGAATCGAGCGTAAGCGGGCTCAGACGATCCTGACGGTGGCGCGATCCACGAGCGCAATCGAGGCCGCTGTAGGGGCCGAACGACCCGCCGCATACCGACGGCTCATGAGACTTCCCGGCATAGGGCGCTGGTCTACAGCCAAGCTACTGTTCCTCGCCAAGGGTGATCCAGACGCCGTCTGGTTGGACGACTACAACCTTCCTTCGTTCGTCAGCTGGAACCTGGTGCGCGAGGCGCGCGCTGACGACCGGCGGATGCTGGAGCTCCTCGAGCCCTACAGAGGACACCGCGGCAGGATCATCCGCCTCCTCGAGCTCGGAGGAACTCATCCACCGCGATTCGGCCCTCGTCACCGGCTCCGACGCATCGAGGCCATGTGACCGCGGCCCTCGGTGCAATCAGCGTAGACCGGTGAGCTGACGTGAAATCACCATCCTCTGGATCTCGCTGGTCCCCTCGTAGATCTCGGTGATCTTCGCGTCGCGGTAATAGCGCTCGATGGGCAGCTCTTTGCTGTAGCCCATGCCGCCGTGAATCTGAACCGCCTCGTTGGCAATCCAGGTGGCAGTTTCGCTGGCGTAGAGCTTCGCCATGCTCGACTCCAGCGTGTAGCTGCCGCCATTGCCGGCTGCTGCCGACTTCGCGGCGGCGGCGCCATAGGTCAGCAATCTAGCCGCCTCGAGCCTGGTCTTCATGTCGGCCAGCTTCTGCTGGATCATCTGGAACTGCCCGATCTTCTGGCCGAAAGCTTCCCGATCGCGCGCGTATTCGATCGACGCTTCGAGCGCGGCCTCGCCAATGCCGACGGCCTGCGCGGCGATTCCGATGCGTCCAGCGTCCAGAGTGGCCATCGCGATTTTGAAACCTTCACCCTCCTCACCCAGGCGGCATGAGACCGGGCAGCGGTAGTCGTCGAAGAGAATCTCGGAGGTCGCGCTCGCGCGGATCCCGAGCTTCGGTTCTTTCTTGCCGAGTGAAAAACCGGTCTCTTTCGTATCGATCAGAAAGGCGGTGACACCGTGATGCTTCTTCTCGGGATCAGTCATGGTGTAGAGCACCACAAAATCCGCGTACGGAGCGTTCGACACCCACGACTTGCGCCCATTGATGACGTAGGCGTCCCCGTCGCGCACGGCGCGGCTGCGCATGGTCCCGGCATCGCTGCCGCTCATCGGTTCGGTCAACGAGAAAGCGCCGATCTTCTCACCTGCTGCCACCGGCGTCAGGAAACGATCCTTCTGCTCGTCAGTCGCAAACTTGTTGACGGGTACGGCGTACAGCGAGTTGTTCACCGCCATGATCGTGCCGTGACTTGCGCAGGCCTTCGAGACCTCGACCAGGCCGAGCACGTAGGCCATGGGGTCGAGCCCGGCGCCGCCGAACTCGACGGGGACTTCGATTCCC
>JANQPS010001067.1 GCA_028285365.1 Thermoanaerobaculia bacterium
GCCATCGACTCGGAGCCTGGTGCCGTCGAGGTCGCTCAGACGCGCTGCGGCACCGTGCTTGAACTGTTCGACCAGCAGCACCGCGGAGGCTTCAGGATCGGTGACGACCATGGGGTAGGGGGAGACGCGCAACGTTCCTTCGAGGTTGGACACCTCTCCGAATGCGAAAAAGCCGGGGTCGAATCGCTGCTGGAGGGAGGCGAAGGCGGCAGCCAGAGCGATACCCGAGAGAAGGAGAACGAGCACGATCAGGCGGGTGTGTCGTCCGATACCCGGTGGCGCCTTCTCGAGATAGCCGATGTAGAACTCGTCGTTTTGACTCATGGCTCGGGACTCTCTGGGCTCAGGCCGGTATGGTCGCCGGTTCGACGGACGTGCCGGCTGGCAGGGGCGTCGGGTGGACGAAGACAGTACCGGCCTCGTCGACTCGCACGCGAAAGGTCGGGATCTTCTCGGTAAACGGCGGCGGTGACGCGCCGTCTTCGGGGCGGTACTGGTACCCGTGCCACGGACAGGTGATACACCCGTCGACGACGCGGCCCTCGCCGAGCGGACCGTTCTGGTGCTGACAGACGTTGGAGACGGCTGAGATCTTGCCGTCGTAGCGAAAGACGGCCACTCGCTCGCCGCTGAGGCTGACGATCTTGGCGCGACTCTCTTCGATGTCGGAGGCCTGGCACACCAACACGAATCCATCGTCCTCCGGTTGACTCTCAGGTGTCTCGTCACCCGCCTTGGACAGGTTCCCGGCGAGGACGTGAAGCGCTATCAGCACGACGATGCCGAGGGCCAGGCTGCCGGCGAGCAGCGGATTGCGCTCGGTCTGCAAGACACCCAGCCCGACATGGAGCACCAGGAGCAGGTACGCCACGTAGACCGACATGTGCAGCGCCTTCCACACCGGAGCGCTCAGCTGGTGCAGCCAGAAGTCGTGGCTGGTGGCCGCCATCAGGAAGAGGATCACGAGAGCTGCAAGGCCGAGAGGCTGGAACGGGAACTGAGCCAGGCTGTCGTAGCGACCGTTGGAGGTCAGCACACTCACCAGGGGGTTTCTCGTGCCACCTACGTGGAACTGGACGACCGAAAAGGCGCCATGTCCGAGCGCCAGCACGAACATGGTCACTCCCAGATGGCGACGGTTGTACAGCAGCGGCAAGAACCTCCGGTCGAGTCGCGCCAGAGGTCCGATCGCCAGAATGACGTGCAGCAGGACGAACGCTCCCGTTCCGAGGGCCCGGATCAGCTGCGTCTCGATGGTCGTGTTGGGTTTGAGCGTGAGCCCGAGCCCGAGGAACGTCGCGAGATACAGCAGGACGCCGATCAGCAACCAGCGGTCGTAGACCTTCTTGTGTGGTGTCCAGGTGACGGTTTTGTACGAAGCACCCATCGGCTATTCCTCGAGGTCCAGCTCGCCTAGTCGTCTCGAGCCGACGTTGCGTAGCCGGCCAGCTCTCCGGGCAGAGACTCCATGACGGGCTGATCGGGCCGGACGAGAAGAGACACGATGAGAGCTGACGGGAGGGCGAGCGCAAGTGCCCACCACATGAGTCTGTGACGGCGACGGAGAGGGTCGATCATGATGCAGCTCCTCCGCTCGCAGTGCGGTGCGCAGTGCGCTCCGCCGGTGCCTGCGCCGACGTTGCCCAGCGCTTCAGGAGAAGCGGCCACAACGCGGCCGATCCAGGAAGGATGAGAAGTCGGAAGAGGATCGAGCCGCCCTCAGCGCCGGGGTCGATCCGCTGTACCCCGCGAAAGACGAAGGCAACCGCGAACAGCACTCCGACCGCGACGTAGATGAGGGTGATGACGACGAGGATCTGAGCTATTTGCATGGGCGTCAGCGGTGGGAGAGCGCAGCCAGGAATCCCTGGGCTTCACGGCTCCTGTAGTGGGCATGGAACGACTTCCAGAAGACCCTTACGTGGCACTCGTTGGTTGAGATTGGCAGTCTGGCAGAAATGGTTACATCGAGGGGCTTCGCCAGAGGCGAGGAAGCAGATGGATCGCCGCTACGACGACAGCACAGACTGGCACCAGAGCAGCCGCATGGCCAAAGACGAAGTGCTCGACGTCCGAGTACGGGCAAACGAGCCGCCAGCTGGCGTCGGCGGCGAGCCAGACCCCGACCCCGGTAGTCAAGCCGACCGTCCAGAACTCGTTGAAGAAGCCTTGTCTCAGTGCGATCAGGACCACGATGGCCAGGGGGGTGGCCAGACCGAACTCGAAGCTCAGGCAGTGGAGGCTACGGGTGACCACGTCGTCAGGCGGGACTCGAACGCTGGAGGCGCCCGACACTGCGTAGGCGACCACGGCGCACGCCGCCAGCCCGCTGAGGGCGACCCCTACGAGAGTACTCAGAGGCGGAAGGGATCCTGGAACCGTACGCTTGACGTTGAGCACGACGAGGCAGCCGGCGAGAACCAGCTGGACCAACGAGCCGCCCCAGAGCAATAGGTGTCCCAGAGAGTCGGCGTCGAGTCGTAGGCCACGTGACCACACCAGGACGCCCGCCAGCAGCACCGTGACGAGAACCACGCCGCCGACCGCGTAGGGAGAGCGTCGCTCGGCGTTCGTGGCGGTGAGACTTGCCGCCACCCGCTCGCGGAGGTCGTTGGGAGGATGGCTGACGCTCACCCGGCCTCCTCGACAGGCCGTGCTTGGCTATCGTCGGCAGAAGGTGCCAACCGATCGCTCTCGACCTCGTGTTCGTGTCGCATGGACTGCTTGTGCATCAGGTGCGCTCTCACTTCCTTGAGGGCACGATGAGCGCGAACCTTGGCCGTGCCGGGCCGAATTCCGAGAACTCCGCCGATCTCCTCGAACGTGAAGCCCCAGACGTGATGCATCAGCAGCAGAGTCCGTCGATCTCTGGGCAGCTCGGCGAGCGCCTTGTGCGCGAGATCCGTAGCGACGTGGTCGGCGGACGGGCTCACCCAACGGGTGTCCAGCTCGTTGAGGTCGATCTCCAGAGCATCGCGCGTTCGGCTGCGCCGGAAGCTCATGAGCGCAACGTTGCGCGCGATTCCGAAGGCCCACGGAAGGACCGGGCGCTCGGCGCGATAGGTGGCGCGCGCTCGATGGATCTGGAGAAACGTCTCCTGGAGGAGGTCCGCGACCTTTGCCGGGTCACCCACGAACGTCCGCAAGAAACCTCTGAGGGGACGCTCGAGCGCACCGTAGAGCCGGTCGAACGAGCTCAGCTCACCTGCTTGGTACTCGTGCATCCAGCGGTCGATGTCTGATGGCTCGGACACGCCGCGATGATAGCGCCGGGTCTGGGATGGCGCGTCTCGCGCCGACGGTTGCAGGGCACTCCTGGCGCTCAGAGTTGGTAGTTCTTGTAACCAGGATCTCGCTGTCGACAAATCACCCAATACGGTCGAACTCGGTGCGCGTACCCCCGGTGATGGGTGTCGGGAGACGACGCTCGTGACGACGAGTTGGCTCGGCTAGAGTGTTCGCGATCGCAGGGCCCAATCACCATGATGATCGCTCGATGATGACGATGGAAGATGACGACCCGATGATGACCAGGAGAGTTCGATGAAGCGCGATGCTCTTTTCGATTGGCAAGATCTCGAGCGAGATCGTCCGCGATACGCCCTCGTCGGCAACGTCGACCTCGTGGTCGTGCGATTCCGTCCCGAGTCTCCGGACGTCGCGGGGCTGGACGCATCCTCGGGTGACGCGGTCTCCGTGCTTTATGGCCGGTGCCTGCATCGCGGCGCCCTGATGGCGGACGGCAGTGTCGACGGACACAATCTGATTTGCGGCGTGCACGGTTGGGACTACCGGGTCGACACCGGCGTCAGCGAATACAACAACGCCGAGGTGCTTGAGAAGTTCGAGGCTTGGATCGAAGACGGCAAGGTGTGGGTGGACGAAGAGGAGATCGGCGCCTGGGAAGTGGCGAACCCTCAGCCGTACCGCCGTGACGACTACCTGGGCCTCTACCAGGACGTCCATGGTGCGCCCGAGGAACCGCACAACTCCCTGATCCAGCAGTTGGCCCGCGAAGGGCTCAGCAAGGTCGGGCATCACGGACCGAGCTCGGCCATGGGAGTTGCTCGTCAGAACGTGCCGAGCTGGGACGACATCCAGATCGTGACCGCCCAGCTCGCCACGAAGCCGCTCCTCGACGAAGCGGCGGTAGCGACCGACGTCGTCATCGGTCCTCGAGCCGAGAAACCGCTGCAACTCGAGATCCCGCTGTTCGTTTCGGACATGAGCTTTGGCGCGCTCTCGCGCGAGGCCAAGGTCGCGCTGTCGAAGGGAGCCGAGCTCGCCGGGACCGGAATCTGCTCGGGTGAAGGCGGCATGTTGCCGGAGGAGCAGGAGAGCAACTCGAGGTACTTCTACGAGCTGGCATCGGCTCGCTTCGGCTTCTCCATGGACAAGGTCGCCAAGTGCCAGGCGTTTCACTACAAGGGTGGTCAGGCGGCCAAGACCGGCACTGGGGGACACCTTCCCGGTCACAAGGTCACCGAAGAGATCGCGTCGGTTCGCGGCCTCGAGCCCGGAACGACGGCGATCTCGCCTGCGACGTTTGCCGACCTGGTCACGCCCGCCGACTTCGCAGCTCTCTCGAACGAGGTGAGAGACGTTACCGGCGGAGCTCCCGTCGGCTTCAAGCTCTCTGCGCAGCACATCGAAGACGACATCGACTTCGCTCTGGAGGCCAGTGCCGACTACATCATCCTCGATGGTCGCTCGGGGGGCACCGGCTCGGCACCCCTGATCTTCCGCGACAACATCTCGGTGCCGACCCTGGCCGCTCTTGCTCGCGCACGCCGTCATCTCGACAGTCTCGGGCGTGACGAGATCTCACTGATCATCACTGGAGGCCTCCGGGTCCCTGCGGACTTCGTCAAGGCCCTGGCACTCGGCGCCGACGCGATTGCGGTCAGCAACTCGGCTCTCCAGGCCATTGGTTGCCTGGGCATGCGGGCTTGTCACACCAACAACTGTCCGGTGGGCATCGCCACCCAGCGTGAGAGCCTGAGGTCGCGCCTGATCGTGGACGCTTCGGCACAGCGACTCAAGAACTTCTTCGAAGCGTCGGTCGAGCTGATGCAGGTCATGGCTCGAGCCTGTGGGCACGATTCTCTGAGCAAGTTCCACGCGACGGATCTCGTCGCGTGGAAGCGCGAGATTGCCGACCTCACCGGAGTCCGGTTCGCGGGCGTTGGCTCCTAGTCGCGACTGACCTCGACGCCGCCGAAGACAGTCACAATCCCCTTAGATAGACCCAAACAGAGAAGACATCTCGGAGACGCTCCATGTCCGATTCCAACACCACGAATCTCAGCTGGCACAAGGTCGCGGAGCTCGACGAGCTCCCTGAAGGACGCGTCAAGACGGTCACTGCCGGCACCCGCTCGATCTGCCTGACCCACTGGGAGGGCCAGTACGGAGCGCTCGACAATCGCTGCCCGCATCAGGGAGGCCCGCTGGGTGAAGGCTCGATCGAAGGCGGCTGGCTGAGGTGCCCCTGGCACGGCTGGGACTACGGTCCGCTGACGGGCGAGTCGCCCGAGGGGTTCGACGAGCGAGTGCCCTGTTTCCCGCTCGAGATCCGAGACGACGGCATCTACGTGGCTCTCGAGGAGGAGCCAAAGCACACTCGAACGGTGACCGACGCGATGGCCGAGACCATGGTCAACTGGGGCGTCACCCACGTGTTCGGAATGGTCGGGCATTCCAACCTGGGTCTGGCCGACGCCATCAGACGCCAGCACGAGGCTGGCAACCTGGAGTACATCGCCATTCGTCATGAGGGGGCAGCTGCCTTCGCCGCTTCGGCCTACGGCAAGCTCACCGGCAAACCGGCAGCGTGTTTGACGATTGCCGGGCCCGGAGCGACCAACCTTCTGACCGGAATGTGGGATGCCAAAGTCGATCGGGCTCCGATTCTGGCGCTCACCGGGCAGGTCGACACGCAGGTTCTCGGTCCGGGAGCGTTTCAAGAGGTCGATCTGCAGGCGGCGTTCTCCGGCGTGGCTCGTTTCAGCCAGTCGGTCTACCGCGACAGCAAACACGTCGAGCTGATGAATCTGGCGTGCAAGAACGCAATTCTGGAGCGCGATGTCGCCCACCTGATCTTCCCGGACGAGGTGCAAACCCTGCCTGCGGGAGAGGGAACTGAGGCTGGTGGCCCGGATGGTCGCCTCACCGGGCTCGAGATCTCCGCGCCGAAAGATGCACTCGACAAGGCTGCCGAGGTCCTGCGTGCGTCCAAACGTCCAGTGATCATCGTCGGCCATGGCGCTCGGTTCCACATGGATGAAGTGACGGCGCTGGCCGAGAGTCTGAATGCGCCGGTGGTCACCACGTTCAAAGGCAAGGGACTCATCTCGGATCGCCACCCGCTGGGCTGTGGGGTCCTGGGGCGTAGCGGCACACCGATTGCCAGCTGGTTCATGAACGAGTCCGACGTCCTCCTGGTCATGGGCGCTTCGTTCTCCAACCACACCGGGATCACCACCTACAAGACGACGATCCAGGTCGACGTCGATCCGATGGCTTTGGGCAAGTTCCACGCAGTGGACGTTCCCGTGTGGGGTGAGATCGGGACCACCTGCAAGGCTTTGTGTGCGGCCCTGGAGTCGGGCACTGCAGCTGTCGACCAGCGGCCGGAGGTTGCCGAGCGCTGGGAGATCTGGCGCGAGGAGAAGCGCCGCCGGCGCGATGACGACGCCGGTCAGGGCATCAACTCGGCGTCGGTATTCGACTCGCTGACTCGCCTGGCGCCGGCCGACGCGATCATTGCCGTCGACGTGGGTAACAACACCTACTCTTTCGGTCGCTACTTCGAGTGCGAGCGTCACGCGGTGCTCATGTCGGGCTATCTGGGATCGATCGGATTCGGCTACCCGGCCGCCATGGGAGCATGGGCGGCAACCCGGACCGACGACCCGCGGTTCAAGGGCCGCAAGGTGATTGCCGTCACGGGCGATGGTGGCTTTGGTCAGTATCTCGCCGAAGTCACGACGGCCGTGCGGCACGGCATGGACATCACCCACATCCTCATCAACAACTGCGAGCTCGGAAAGATCTCGAAGGAACAACGAGCCATCGAGCTGCCGGTGTGGATGACCAACCTCAGCAATCCGGACTTCGCCGCCTACGTCGAGAACTGTGGGGGTCTCGGCATTCGGGTGCGCGATCAGGGTGAGCTGGACGGTGCGATCGAGCGGGCGCTCGCCCACGAGGGCCCCGCGACCGTCGAAGTGATGGCGGACGCTCTTCTGGTCTGAGCGGTTAGCATCAGCCCCTCTAAAGAAAACCAGGAGGTTTGGAGTTGTGTGGGTCGCTCCCGATGCGGCCAGCAGGTCCTCATGGTTGCGGGAGGGTTCGATGCTCGAGAGAGTCGATCTCGGAGCGACAGAGCGCTCGGAGATGAGTGGACGGTGGATGTCAGGCGTTGCTCTGGCCGGAACGCTAGTGGCGATCGTGCTGCCCAGCCGATCGATTGCGCAGACGGCTGGAGGAATCGCGCCGGCTGACGAGCGCATCGAGCTCGCTCTCGAGCAGCGTGGCCTGCGCCTTGGGGGTGGTTCCGCGCGGCGACGAACCCGGGACCTGGCGATTTGTCGGGGACCCCTCATACCGTGAGTCGTCCAGCCCTCGAGCGTGCGCTCCGTGCCCGCGACGTCGTTGCCTTGGCGTTCGGCGCGATGATCGGGTGGAGCTGGGTCGTGCTGGCGGGGGACTGGGTCGAGCTCGGCGGCCCATACGGTGCAACCGTCGCCTTTCTGGTCGGTGGCTTGGCGATCGTCTTGATCGGCCTGACCTATGCGGAGCTGGCATCTGCCATGCCGCAGGTCGGTGGCGAGCACGTCTATTCCCTCAGGGCCTTGGGACCGGGCGCGTCGTTCGTTTGCACCTGGGCCATCACCTTCGGCTACGTCTCGGTAGTGGCGTTCGAGGCTGTAGCACTTCCTACGGCGCTCGGCTACCTGTGGCCGGGGATCGAGGCTGGGCATCTGTACAGCGTCGCCGGCTGGGACGTTTCCGCGGGCTGGGTCG
>JANQPS010001133.1 GCA_028285365.1 Thermoanaerobaculia bacterium
ATCCAGCCAGCGAAGCGGTCTTCCCATTTCACTGGGTATAGATGCGAAATGGGACGCGTCGCCTTCAACTATCTCCGAATCTCCTCAACTCTCCATCCATCCACGCGAGGCCCGCTCCAAGAGGCTGGCACTTGGACAGGCACTTGGACATTGCACTGATTCGCCTTCCACTCAGGACTCGTCACGCGAACGACGTCCACGACGCTGGCACGTGAGGCGGCGGGCTACTCGGGCTCTCGAAGCAACTCGATCAACTCTTCGCGGCTGAAGATCTTGTTGAGCCTCGGATCGTCCTCTTGGACGACGCTGGTCATCAGCTGACGCTTGCGATCGATGATCATGGCGATTCGTTCTTCCAGTGTGTTCTCGGTCACTAGCTTGAACACCTGGACGACCCGCTTTTGACCAATCCGATAGAGCCGATCAGTCGCCTGGTCCTCACGCGCCGCATTCCACCAACGGTCGTAGTGAATGACAACGGAACCACCGATGAGATCGATCCCAGTGCCACCCGCCTTGAGACTGCCCAGAAACACTCGACACTCGGGACTGTCGTTGAAGCGATCGACGATGTCGCCTCGATTTCGGCTCGCTCCCGTCAAGGTCACGTAGTCGATCCCAACGCTCTCGAGATAGTCCGACATGATGGCGATCATGCCCAGGTACTGAGTGAAGACGACGACCTTCTGACCGCTTTCCAGACTCTCCTGCATCAGCTGCGTAAACAGCTCCCACTTGCCGGACTCGAAGTCCCGATACTTCTCGACCTCCCCCAGCGCCAGCGCCGGGTGATCGCATATCTGCTTGAGCATGTTGAGCAGAGCGAAGATATGGATGTACGGAAGCGGTTCCTTCTTCGATTCGAGGGTCTTCATGAGCGCCACGCCCTTCGTGGCAATCGTCGTCCGATAGAGCTGGAGCTGTTCTTCGCTCAGACCACAGGTCCGCACGTCTTCGATCTTCTCTGGCAGCTCGTCGAGGACCGCCGTTTTCACCCGCCTCAAGACAAACGGCGCAGTCAACCTCCTCAGATTCTCGAGATGCCACGAGTCCCCATCCATCTCCCCGGCACCGTAGCGGTCACGAAAGTCATCCTCGGAGCCCAGGTATCCGGGCAGAATCAAGTCGAACAGAGCCTTGAGCTCACTCAGCGAATTCTCGATGGGCGTTCCGGTCAGTCCCAGCTTCATCTGCGCGCGTAACGCGGCGGCAGCTTGATATCCCTGGGTGACACGGTTCTTGATCTGCTGAACCTCGTCAAAGACCGCAAGACCCCACTTGAGCTCCTTGAACTTCTCGACGTCGTTGCGGAGAACTCCGTAAGACGTGAGGATCACGTCACCCTCAGCCAGCGCGCGCTCGAGGTCGCGCTGCGGACCGTGATACTGGACCGCTCTGAGGTCCGGTGCGTGGTCCCGGAGCTTGTTGCGCCAGTGACTGATCACCGTTCTGGGACTGACGACGAGGAAAGGCTCCCGAATCGCCAGCTGCTCGCGAGCCAGGACCATCAGCGCCATGGCCTGATGCGTCTTTCCGAGCCCCATGTCATCACAGAGCAGCCCCGCCAACTGGTTCTCATAGAGGAACTTGAGCCACTCGAGGCCAAGCTTCTGGTAGGGACGCAAATCGCTCTTCAGGCCCGACGGCAGCTGAAGCGGTTTGGCCGGTCGCAGCTCGAGAAAACGTTGGAGGAAAGCCGATCGACTCCCCGCCCCCTCGACTCTGATGGGCTTCGAGCTCGACGCTCGCAGACGCAATAGCTCCGCCGACGAAAGGCGCACCTTGTCACCGTCGTCGCGCGTTCTCAGCTTGTCGACGAGCTCGCGCCGTCGCAGCAGGCTCGACAAGCCTCGCATTGCAGGAGCGTTGAGATCCACCCAACCACTTTCCGTCTGAAGGTAGGGCTGACCTTCCTTCTTGGCTCTCAGGAGATCGTTGATCGCAACCTCTTCATCTCCGAAGCCGAAGCGGATCTCGAGGGACAGCTCCTCATCTTCTTCGTCTTCGTCGGGAACGAGCTCCATGTAGTCGAACTCGGTGAAGATGCCGAGCTCCAGCATGGGGTTGTCCAGGAAGAGACGTCCTTCATCACCTTCCGGCGGCGGCTCCGTCCTAAAGGACTTGACCCTGGCACCGTCCAGGACGAGCTCCTCAGGGTCTGGTAGCTCCCAGGCATTCGGGTCTTCGTCGAGCTCGACCAGGATCTCGAGCTCTTCGACATAGACCAGGTTGTCGTACCGGAAGCGTTCCCGCTCGTCGCTCTCCAGAACCTCTTCGCCATAGGCCACCAAGAGATCGACAGTCGGCCTGATCGACTCATCGACACGGGTTTCTGGCCCCACATGAAAGAGCGTACTGCTCAGCACGGGTTTCAAGCCAACGCCCCACTCTTCGAGAAGTCCAAGCACGGCCGCGACCTGGCTCGGTGGGACAGTCAATTGCAGCGGCGACTCCTGTTCCTCGTGACAACGCAGCTCGAGGCAGAAGTTGCCAGTTCGCAGCTCGACGGCGGCATCAAAAATCGCATCGAAGCCATAGTCACGATGACAGTGATAGGCCATCCGCCACCAGAAGCTCTCCTCGAACGACTGACGATTCGTGCGCATGCCCGCCTTGTTCAGGTGTTGCTCCTCAGGCGATCGGAGGAACGTCCC
>JANQPS010001149.1 GCA_028285365.1 Thermoanaerobaculia bacterium
GTTGCTTCGGTCCTGTCCCCGGTTGCTTCGGTCCTGTCCCCGGTTGCTTCGGTCCTGTCCCCGGTTGCTTCGGTCATGCCCGGTCGCTTCGCTCATTCCTCGGCCGCTTCGCTCGTTCCTCGATCGCTTCGCTCCTGTTTCGGTCGCGTCGCTCATGCCCGCCTCGTCACTTCGAGCCCGTCACTCCCGCCCTTCTGAGCCTCTCCTCTTCCCGTCCTTCTGAGCCCCCTCCCCTCCCGTGCTTCTGAGCCGCCTCACCCTCCCGTCATTCTGAGCCGCCTCCCCCTCCCGTCATTCTGAGCCGCAGGCGAAGAATCTCCCGACGCCGTCCCTGACTCGAGCACGTTCCCGACCCGCCACACGCCTCCAGGCCCACCTGATCCAGATCAAGGCGCTCGATCGATCTGTCGACGACACTTCCGGTTCGAATCTGGAGATCTCCTGTATCCATGCGCCACATCGCCGCCAAACTCCATCGTTACGTCGGCCTCTCGCTCGCGGCCTTCCTGATCGTCGTCGGGCTCACGGGGAGCGCCCTCGTCTTCCAACACGAACTCGATGCCTGGCTCAATCCGAGTCTCTTCAAGAGCGAGAGCTTTGCGGAGCCACTGGCGGTTCAGGAGCTCATCACGAGGGTCGAGTCGAGCGATCCCAGGTCGTACGCCACCTACGTGGCGTTTCCCGAGACGCCGGGCGACTCGGCGATGGTCCGACTGTCACCAAGGCCTGGTTTCACGGTCGATGATCTCGGCTACACCGAGGCGTACACGAATCCCGGTACAGGCGAAGTGCTCGGCCGGCGCCACTGGGGCAGCTGTTGCTTCGAGCGCGAGAACCTCGTCCCATGGATCTACCGACTGCACTACACCCTGCACATGCCCGGCCGTCTCGGAAGCTGGCTGATCGGCTCGGTGGCACTTCTGTGGAGCATCGACTGTCTCATCGGGCTCTATCTGACCTTTCCCCGGCGCTCCCCGTTCTTCGCTCGCTGGTGGAAAGCATGGAAGGTGAAGACCAGCGCCGGAACCCCCCGAATGACGTTCGACCTACATCGCGCAACTGGGCTGTGGCTTTGGGGAGTTCTGCTGGTTCTGGCGATCAGCGGCGTTTACTTCAATCTCAATCGCGAGGTCTTTCGACCCGTGGTCGAGGCTTTCAGCGAGGCCACTCCGTACCCTTTCGAGACTCGTAGTGACCTGCAGATCATGCCCGGTCAGCAGCTGATCGACTTCGACACGGCACTGGCGAGTGCAGGCCGCGAAGCAGCTCGACTCGGTTGGACGAACTCCGTTCGCGGCGTCGCCTTCAGCGAGTCGCTCGCCTACTACTCCATCTACTATCAACCGTTCGACGACATTCGCGCCGGCATGTCCGGACCCCTCGTCTACGTCGACGCCCGAGACGGAGCCATCGTCGACAAGCGGGTCCCTCTCTCAGGCACCGCAGCGGACGTGATCTATTCGCTGCAGTTTCCCGTTCACAGTGGTCAGATCGCGGGCCTGCCTGGTCGACTCGTGATCTTCCTCGCGGGAGTGGTCACCGCACTCCTCTCAGTCACCGGTGTGATGGTCTGGGCCCGACGAACGCTCAGAACAGCATCTTGCACGATCCGGACCGCACACGGTACCGGCCCCCGGGTGTCTCCGGCTTCTCCCGTCCGCGAGGCCACACATCCCGTGACCATCCGCACGGATCCGTCCGACATCGAGCACAGCCGGACCTGAGCCTGGAAGCGACCAGAGGGTGACAGCCAAACGGCTGCCACCCTGTGTATCCGCCACCGCATGTCGGCTTGCCGCTAGCGGAACGTCGACGGCATCCCGAAATCGAACTCGTCTCCTCTACAGAGACGCTGCGGGCCACTTCCGTCAGGCCACCACACCCCGGCTGGCTGGCGGAGGACCGGAGGCTCATCGCCGCAGCTGCCTGCAGGCCATGCTCGACTTCTGGCGAGAACGAGGCGCTGTCGAACGAATACGGGAGATCGAGACCGCCCTGCAGGGCCTCTGAGCGCCCGCTCGATTGAACGAGCAGACTCACTCGACCAACGGATCCATCGACCTCGCCACCTCGACAAGCTGTCCATCGGTCAGCAGATCGAACTGCGGAAAGTGTGGTCGCGACGGATCGAATCCCTCGATCTCGTCCTCGTGCGCCTTCATCCACTCCACCGCGCCTCGGGCGAACATCAGGTTGGCACGACCATGCGGCGTATCAGCCCCGAGTGCAGGTCCCAGGATGCCGATGACCGCAATTCGGGGTGCACGAGAAAAGGCGACCTGGGACAGCTTGGCCGTGAACTCCAGCTCAGAGCTCCTCTGAGACGGGTCGAGGGTGAGGTCGATGGCGTGACGACCTTCGTGCGCGAAGATGCCGGACTCGTCGGCGAGGAGGAGGAGTTCCTTGATCACAGCCATCCGCAGCGCCTCCTCGGTCACACCTCTGGCACGCAGACTGTCGACGAGGTCGTCGATCGCCCGCAAGGCGACGCGCATGTGGAGCCCAGGCAAATGGACGACTCCGTCTCGGCGCACGCGCTCGTCTTCGCTGGCAGAGTCGCGCTCCATCTTCTCGACGAGCGCAGCGCGCTCCTGCTCTGAAGACACCAGGTCCCAGACGTGGACCGTCTCGCGAATCAGCGCCGACCTCACCTTGACGATGGTGTTCGAGGTCGCCCAGCCGCCAACCTCGGTCGTGTCGCTCCACGCCCAGGTCTGGTAGCCGTTGCTGACCATGTGATCGATGACCGTGTAGCTCACGCTGCCTCGGTGACCGTACTGCTCGACTGTTCTCGTGTCGCGCATGATGGCGTGACCAAAGTACAGCTCTGCGTTGGTGAGTCTGCCGAAAGCACCAAAGCGTGGACCCAGCTCACTGCGGATGGACGACGAAAACGTCCGACCGTCGCGCAGCGGAGGCTTCATGGTGGGCTCGTCGAGATCAGCCCACAGCTCGTCCGAGGCCTCGGCCAGATGGCGGTGATACGTCGTGTGGCTACCTCTTCCAAGATGCTCGAGACGGTAGAACTCTTCCGTGAGCTCAGCAACGCGACGACAGAAGCGTCCGTACGCAACGATCTCTCGCACTCGCGGAAGCGCCAACAGTGTCTGACGATCAGCAGCTCGAGGATCTGCCGCTGCGAGCGCCGCTTCGAGATGAAAACGGGACGCCGAGAGAGCCTCGACGAGCCCAGACCGAACGGCCACGGGCGTCTCTTCGTCTACCCAGCCTTCGTACAACTCGTCGAGACGGGCACCTGCCTCGGCCACGAGTCCCGGTCCCGGATCGTCTTCGCTGACGTAGTAGTAGCCGCGCCAGGCTTCGACCGCAGACTCAGGCACACCCTGGATCACGGCCAGCGACAACAGGGCACGAGACGCATCGAGATCGCCAGGTTGGTCACGGACCAGAGACTGTTGCAGGTCGAGTGCCCGAGCGAAACGTTCAGCGGTCGCCTCGCTCACGGAGTTCCCCTCGTCCAGCCACCGAAGAGCCACGAGGTCGATCAGCGCCGTCGACAGCGCCATGACGGCACCACGCGTCTCGAAAGCGTCGTCCGCGGCATCCACGGCACGTTCGGCTGCCGCAACCGCCTCGTCCAATCGACCGCGCTTGCGCTCCATACGTGAGAGCTCTGCCCAGGCTTTGCTCTCCTCGGCGCCGACATCAACGGCCTCGGACAACAGGTCCGACGCCTCTTCGTAGTCCAGGTAGAACTTCCAACGCACACGAGCCAGCTTCCGGCGGGCCTCGGCACGCTCGCCGTCCGTGCCGTCGAGACTCAAAGCAGCTCGGAGATGGCGCTCCTCGTCACGCACCTGGAAGCGAGCATTCGCCTGGTCCGCCAAGCCGACCAGGTCGGTGATCGAATCGGAAGCGGAGCCGGAAGCGTTGCCGCAGCCCGCCACGAGACCACTCGAGACGACCAGCGCAGACGCGACTCGCGCTAGGGAACGGTTGGCGGCACCTACTGACAATGACGATGGACTCTTCATGAACTGAAATATCCTCCTCGGCGTCGACGTATCGGCCAACGTCACGCCCCTCTCCGCCAGCGCCTCAGTGACGCGGCTCAACGCGAATCGTCCAGCATTCGCGTAGACGAAGTCGTGACAAGACGCTGAAAGTCACGTGACAACAGCCGACACGCTCCCGAGTCGGTCCATGAGGCCAACTCGGACTCACGCCCGTTCGACCTGGAACCCAACACAGCGCCCCCCGCAGCCCGTCCCAGCCATCGCCTTCCGAGGTCCGCCTGTGGAAGACTCACGTGCCCAACTTTGGAGGAACGTCCATGTCCACTCGCGCCGTTCGCCGCCCATCGCTACTCATCACTGCGACGATCGCCTCGCTCATCGCCCTCACAGCCCAGGCCGCCACAAACGACTGGACCCAGTTCGGCGGCCCCAATCGTGACTTCTCGACGGCGACGGCAACGCTGGCCGAGTCGTGGGCAGAATCAGGTCCGAAGGTCCTCTGGGAACAGCCACTGGGAGACCACGGTCACGCCACTGTGCTCGCCGAGGGTGACCGCCTCTACGCCTTCTTTCGGAGCGGCGAAACAGACGTCTTGCGCGCACTCGATGCCGCCAACGGAGCCACGATCTGGGAGAAGTCGTACGAATCGCCCCTGACCGAAGGCTTCAACATCCAGTTCGGACCCGGCCCTCATTCGACACCGACGATCGCGGGCGAGCACATCTTCACGGTCAGTTCGACCATGGTCCTCAAGGCGTGGAACAAGGCGTCAGGCGACTTGATCTGGAGTCAGGACCTCAAGGAATCGCTGAGCGCCCAGGTGCCCGGGCGCGGCTACGGTTCGAGCCCGCTGGCCTACGGTGACACGCTGATCTTGGCGGTCGGCGGTGAGGGCCAGGCGATCGTGGCCCTGTCGCAAGTCGACGGCTCGGTGGTCTGGAAGAGCCTCGACGGCGGCGCGGGATACGCGTCCCCCGTCCTGGCCGAGATCGCCGGACGCGAGCAGGTGATCGTGGCCGTCGACCTCTATCGCGCCGGCCTCGACCCGAGCACTGGTGAAGAACTGTGGCGTATCGACGTGCGGAAGACCGCCATGTATCAGATGTCCACACCGACCGTCTTCGGCAACCGCATCGTGGCGTCACAGGCGTACGAAGACGGCACCCGGGTCTTCGAGGTCACGCGCAACGGCGATGCCTTCGTGGCCACCGAACTGCTCTACAGCCGCAAGCTCAAGGTCATGCACGGTACGACGGCGCGCGTCGGCAACCTGCTCTACGGCTCGAGCGGCGACTTCGGACCAGCCTTCTTGACCGCGCTCGATCTGGAGACCGGGCAAGCCGCGTTTCGCATGCGTGGTTTTGCCAAAGCCAACGTCATGGCCGTCGGTGACGACCGCCTGTTGATCCTCGACGAGGACGGGCAGCTGGCGATCGCAACTCCTCAGGAGGAGGGAGTCGAGGTGCTCGCATCGGCCCAGGTGCTCGACGGAGTGTCGTGGGCAGCACCGACGCTGGTCGGAACCAAGCTGTACCTCGCCAACCGCACTCAGCTCGTCGCACTCGACTTGAGCGCCAACGCGAACCGTGCGCCAGGGTCCGGCGACCAGCCGAGTGGGGTGATGACCACCGACGCCGGCGACTCCGGAACGAGCGATGCGCTCACGACGGTACCCGCGCGCAGCGCCACCGGACGGACCCTCGCGATTCCGGACGAGCAGGCCGATCGGGGCTCGCCTCACTACCTGATGCGTGGCATGGAGACTCAGTTCGCCCTGTCCATGCGCACTTCGATGCAACGACTCGTGGCCACCACCGGCCAGGCCGTTGGCTACCTGGTGCGCCCACACGACCTCGAAGACGAAGCCACGACTCCACTCATCGGTGCCGCAGTCCGCATTCCCGTCCGCACGCTCGAGACGGGCTCGAAGCAGTCTGATCAGCGCCTCCACAGCCCCATGTTCTTCAACCAGGCTGAGTTCCCCGAGATCGGCATCGTCCTCCATGAGATCGATACGTGGACGAAGGTCCCGACCGACAACGAAGACACCGCCGAATACGAGGCCACGCTCGAAGGACACCTCGAGGTGCGCGGCAACACCGTGGCCTTCAGCGAGCCTGCCAAGTTGGCCTTCTACAACTTCACTGCTGAAGGTCTCACCAAGACATTCGCCGATCTCGCTCTCGTCTCGTGGCAGGTGAGCGTGCCCCTGGCGGATCTCGGGATCAGCGTGCCACCCCCTATGTTGCCTCTGTTCGGCGACACTCTCGAGCTCGACGCGTTCTTGTCTTTCGACAACACCCATCCCGAGCGGTCGCTCGACCATCGGGTCTCACCGGAGGAGCACCTCAAGCAGGGCCGCTTCGAGATGTTGCTCAATGACTTCGGCGACACGACCGGTGCGTACGAGTACGCGCGGGCTTACGCGGCCGAGATTCAGGATCGCCCCACCGCGCTGACCAATCTCGCGGCTGCGATCGTCGCCACCGACACCTACCGTGACCTGACATTTGCCAAGGAGCTGGCGGAACGTGCCGTAGCCGCCAGCAACGGCGACCTGGACCCGATGACGCTGCAAGCGCTCGCCCGCACCCACTATCTACTGGGCGACCGCGAGCAGGCGATCGAATCTCAGAAGAAGGCGATCGAAGTGTCCGACGGGAAGGTGCCACCTCCGGTCAAGATGATGTTGCAGGCCGAGTTGAAGGAGTACGAGGGGTGAGTCGAGGTAGTCGTTCGGGCCGAGTCGACGCACTCTCACTCCCACTGTTGCTGCAGCTCTGAGAGGTTGCCATGGCCACCGCCCTCCGCATCATCGACGAGTCTCCTGGGGTCGAGAAACGGCCGGCGGCCACGCTCTATCTGGCTAGCGAGTCGATGACAGCGAGAGAACTCGTCAAACGACGCATCGAGCAAGAGGTTGCGACCTACAACAAAACGCAGGGTGACGTCTTCAGGGGGCTCGTACAGCCGGCTGACGCGGAGCGCGTTCTCAACGGATTCAAGCTCGCGAAGCGTCGTAGGCTCGACCCGGACCAACAGTTTCAGGCTGCGCTGGATGCATTCGAGAGCAACGGTTTTCTGTTGTTGTTCGATGATCGTCAAGTCGAGAGTCTCGACGAGACAGTCACGATCTCGTCGACCAGCGTCGCAACGTTCATCCGCCTGGTGCCGTTGATGGGCGGCTGACGTCATGGCTCTCGGCGACCTCCTCGGACGTCTCTCCAAGGCTCTTGGTCGCTCTACGCCTGGCAAGATCTCACACCCGCTCCTCGACGCCTTCCTCACCGAAGGCGAACGGGCAGCGCCCAGCCAGCTATCTGCCCCCAAGATTGGTGACGTCGCGACCGGCCGCGCCATTCTCGAAGAAGCTCCAGAGGAGCAAGCACGCATCCTCCGAGAGGCTGCTCTCGCGCTGTGCATCTCGCTCCACGGTCCCCGACCGAGCTATCTCAGAGCGGACATTCTGAAGACGCTGTGCTCGCGCCTGATGCGCAAGAGTCTTCCGCTGACGGAAGAAGACGTCGTCACCATGCTGAGTGCGTTCTCGGAAGCCAGCGAGCAGTTCTGGCATTGGTTGCCCGTTCGTGGACTGGTGAACGTGACGGAACGGTACGTCGAGCGCCACGGACTGTCCGAGTCGCTTCAGCCCCAGCTGGAGCTCTTCCGAGACCGTGGGCGGTCCTCCGAAGGCGCAGAGATGCGTCACATGGCAGCGCGTGTCGACCGGCTTCTCGCCGGGCCTTTGCAAAGCGGACTCGTGGCAAGAAGTCCGTGGGGGGACTCGGTGAGCGACTGGTTGGACTCCTGTGAGGTGCACGCAAAGGAGTCCTGGGTCGAGCTACTGCGTCACGCGGCGAGCGCCGGCGGCCGAAGCCGCCCCACCAAGAGGTGGACCACCAAGACCCTGAAACTGATCGATGATGTGGCGCCAGAACACTTCTCCGCGCAACTCGCGACATGGCTCGATGAGCTGACGCTCGACCCCGAACACCCGGACGAGAACAGCGACGTCTTGAAGGGCCTGATCTGGGCCGCCGGAGGCGTATCGGGGACCCAGATCGGCGGCGTGCTGGGCCGTTTCGCTCACCGCTGCTTCGACAAGGTGCCTGGCATCGGTGCACGCTCGATCAAGCTCGGCAATGCCAGCATTCTGGCATTGAGCCAGCTGGCGAATGGTGCAGGCATCGCCGAGCTTTCGAGGCTCCAGAACAAAGTGCGCTACGTCAACGCACGGAGCAGCATTCGGAAGCTCTTAGAGAACGCGGCCGAGGCTTCGGGCAAGTCGATGGATGAGCTCCTCGAGCAAGCCGTACCCGACCATGGCCTTGATACTCGCGGTCGACGAGAAGAGCGCGTCGGGGACTCCAGGGGCTTGATCACTGTCACTGATTCCGGGCAGGTCGAACTCAAATGGATCGGGCGTGACGACAAGGTCCGCAAGACCGTGCCTCCTACGGTCAAGTCGAGCCATCCTGACGTGCTCAAGCAGCTCAGAACGACGGTCAAGGAGATCAGGGCCTCTCTTCTCGGTCAGCGTGACCGCCTGGAGCGGCTATTGCCGACCGAACGAGGTTGGCGACTCGACGAGTGGCGAAACGCATACCTCACTCAACCCGTCGTCTCGTGTCACTCGAGGAGACTGATCTGGCGCTTCGCGAACGGAGAGCGCGAGACGAGCGCCATGGCTCTGGGCGACGACATCGTCGACCAGAACGGCGAAGTCCTCGACTGGCTCGATGACGGGTCCCGAGTCTCGCTGTGGCATCCGATCCTGGAGTCGCCCGAGAACGTGCTCGCATGGCGTCGCCGACTCACCGAGCTCGCAATCACTCAGCCCTTCAAACAGGCCCATCGCGAGATCTATTTGTTGACGGAGGCTGAGCGTGCGACCGAGGTCTACTCGAACCGATTCGCCGCGCACATCCTCAAGCAGCACCAGTTCAGGGCGCTCTGCCAGCAGCGGGGTTGGCACTACGACCTTCAGGGCGCCTGGGACTCTCACAACGTTCCGCACCGAAAAATCGATCGTCACGATCTGGTCGCCGAGTTCTGGGTGGAGCCTGTCGTCAATGACGACGTTACCGAGTCTTTTGTCTACACGTATCTCTCCAGCGACCAGGTGCGCTTCGTTCAAGAAGACGGCTCACCGGTGGCGCTGAGGGACGTGCCGCCGCTCGTGTTCTCGGAGCTCATGCGCGATGTCGATCTCTTCGTGGGCGTTTCGAGCATCGGCAACGATCCCAACTGGGTCGACGGCCAGAGCAGTCGCGAGCACCTGGACTACTGGGAGAGCTTCAGCTTCGGCGACCTCCCTGAGACGGCCAAGACACGAAGATCTGCCATCGAGGAAATCCTACCGAGACTCAAGATTTCGGATCGATGCTCCATCGATGGCCGATTCCTCAGAGTGCGGGGAAAGAGGGGTTGCTACAAGATCCATCTCGGATCGTCGAATGTCTTGATGGAGCCTAACGATCACTACCTCTGCATCGTGAGAGGCAGTTCGGCCAAGAGTCACCGCGTCCAACTGCCTTTCGAAGGAGACTCCACGTTGTCGCTGATCCTGTCGAAGGCTTTCATGCTCGCGGCTGACGACAAGATCACCGACGATCTGATCCTGTCGCAGATCGAGCGTGGCGGTGTCGACCTTCGTCTCCGCTAGCAGCCGAGTGCCACCGACGACTCTCAGGGCCAGGCTCGCAACAGGGCCTCTCCGCGATGATCCGTATGAATCGACCGTGAGCTCGACCCGTTGGCGAGGTCGTCTGGGAGGCGACTCGTTGAGACTCTTCGCCTCCGGCTCAGAGTGACGAAATAGGAAGGCTCAGAGAGACGGAAGGGCAAGAGGGTTCTGACAAGGACTCGACGTCACGATGATCCGCGACATGGCGCTTCGCCTCTGCCTCGGTTAGCGTCCAGTCATGCCGACCAAGAACACAGCCGATCGTTCTCGCCTGATCAACTTCTGCTCGACGGTCCTGATCGTTGGCCTCGCGCTCGGGGCCCTGGGGTGCCGGGGTCCTGTCGAAACGGACACGTCCGCCCAATCGGCCAAGCCGGAGGCCGTCTTCCGACCAGCAGGTGCCGTAGAGGAAGCCGAGCTGGCGACCATTCGCGAGTACCTCACAGACCGGATCACCAACGCCATCGACCGCAACGCGATCCCGTCTATGGCGATCGGGCTGTACGACGGCACCGGGGCGTTGTGGGCGGACGGCTTTGGCGACGCACGCCAGGACGGAACTCCAGCCTCCTACCAAACCGTCTATCGAGTTGGCTCGGTTTCGAAGCTCTTCACCGATGTCGCAGTCATGCAGCTGGTGGCCAGTGGTGAGCTCGATCTCGACGCACCGGTGAAGACCTACCTTCCCGACTTCCAGCCGGAGAATCCATTCGATGTCCCGATCACACTTCGTCAGCTGATGTGTCATCGCGCGGGACTCGTGCGAGAGCCGCCAGTGGGCCACTACATCGACGCCTCGGAGCCGACTCTGCGAGCGACCGTGGAGAGCCTCAACAGCACTAGGCTCGTCCACGAGCCTGGCACGACCACGAAGTACTCGAACGCTGGTATCGCCGTCGTCGGCTACGTCCTGGAAGTCGTCACCGGCAAGACCTTCGACCAGGCCGTTCGCGAAGCCGTGCTCGACCCGTTGGGAATGACGAGCAGCGACTTCGTGCCGAGTGAGCGCGTCGTCGGTCAGCTCGCCGACGCCGAGATGCGTACGCTCGATCGCCGGCGGTTCGAAGCTCCGACCTTCCAGCTCGGCATGGCGCCCGCGGGAAGCCTCTACAGCACCATCGAAGACCTGGCGGCCTTCAGTCGCGCGATCATGGCAGACGGCGAGGGCCTCATCGATGAGGCGGCGCTGGCCGAGATGCTGACCCCACAGTTTGCGGAGGACGGTGCCACCGCGGGTTTCGGATTGGGCTTCAGTATCGGCAACCTGCAGCTTGCCAGCGACGACGAAACCTCCGAGGCTGAGGCCACACGGACCTTCCGACGCGTCGGTCACAACGGCGCCATCTACGGCTTCTCGACGAGTCTGGTTCTCCTTCCTGAAGAGGATCTCGGGGTTGCAATCACATCCAGTCTCGACGTCAGCAACGGACTGATCGCCCAAATCGCCAACGAAGCGCTCGACCTTCTGCTCAGAGCCCAGCTCGACGACACCGAGCTCGTCGGCCTGAACGATCAGGTGGCTAGCTTCAGCGCACTCGACACCGAGGCGGTCGATACACGTCTCGTCGAACTGCTCGCCGGAAGCTACGAGGCCGAAGACGTGCGCTTCGATCTCGTCGGTCGCACCGGCAGGGACGGAGAACCCACGCTCCTCGTCGATCTCGGCAACAGGATCGCGGAGCTGAGACAGCGCAGCTCCGAAGGGAGTGCCGGCGGTACGGTTCTCGTTGCAGACGATGCGAACGGTCGTGGGCTCGAGCTCTCGGTGGACATCTCTGACGAGAACAACCCCTCCGTCAGCACCCCGCGGCGGAGCTACTCGCGCATCGAGCCACCAATCCCCGCCCCTGCTCCCGCTGACCTCCTACCCGCAATCGGCGAGTACGGCGACGACCACATGCCAACTCTCTTGTTCGAGCGTGACGGTGAGCTCTGGGCGCAGATCGAGTGGCTCGAGCTCACCCAGGTCCACCGAACGAGCGACCCTGATGCCTTCGACATTCGGTCGGGTATGTACACGGGCGAACAGTTGACCCTCGTTCGAGATGCTGCCGGCCTGGTGACCGGAATCTCGCTCGGCGCCATGCCGTTCGAGCGGCGCGCCGGAACCGCGGCGGGCGAGACCTTCCGCATCGACCCGGTTCGTCCGGTCGACGAGCTCCGAACACAGGCCCTCGCTGCATCACCTCCCGCAGAAGAGCCGCTCGTCGGCGACTCGTTCAGGGATTCCGAGCTGGTCGACCTCACCAGCCTCGACGACTCGATCCAGCTCGACGTGCGCTACGCGTCGACGAACAACTTCATGTCGGCGGTGTTCTACGACGAGCCACGGGCTTTCCTACAGCGCCCTGCGGCTGAAGCCCTAGTGCGCGTCCATCGGGCGCTCGAGGACCAAGGCTACGGCCTGCTCATCCATGACGCCTACAGGCCCTGGTACGTGACCAAGATGTTCTTCGACGCCACACCAGAGGACAAGAAGATCTTCGTCGCCGATCCGAGCAACGGCTCACGTCACAATCGTGGCTGCGCGGTCGATCTCACCCTCTACGACCGCTCCACCGGCCAGCCAGTGACGATGGTCGGCGGCTTCGACGAAATGACCGACCGCTCGTTTGCCGACTATCCGGGTGGCACCACCCGCCAACGCTACTTTCGTGAGGTCCTGCGCCAAGCCATGGAGGCAGAGGGTTTCGAGGTCTACGAGTTCGAGTGGTGGCACTTCGACTACCAGGACTGGCGTCACTACGGCTTGCAGAACATCACCTTCGACCAGATCGGGACGGACTGAGCGCGCCGCGACGCTGGATCAGTTCGGCAGAGCCTCGAGGTCACTGAGGAGGCACCAGGAGACACGTCAGCCGGATCGCTCGAGTCCGTCCCATCATGAACTCCATCCCTCGAGAGGACCCTCGCAGGTCCCCGTGTCAGTCGGCGCTGGTCTCGCGACGTGCCAACGCCTCGGCAAGTCCCGGGATGTGCTCGGCGCCAGCAACGACCTGCGCACTGGAACCAGAGAGCTGATCGGTCAGCGGCTCGGCCCGACCCCCGAGGCACTCGGCGAGAAAAACTTCTGCAATCGCCCAGAACGATCGGTTGTTCTCGGGCCGCAGGAAGCCGTGTCCTTCATCCGGGTAGAGCAGATAGGTGACCTCGACGCCGTTTTCTACGAAGACGTCGACCATGGAGTCCGACTGGTCCTGTGGCACGCGCGAGTCGTTAGCACCCTGCCCGATCAGAATCGGGTGTTTCGCCTGGTGGGCAAAGTTGATCGGCGAGCGCGCGCGCAACAGCTCGAGACCCTCTTCGGTTCGCGGATCGCCGATGATCTTGGACATGACGTCGACGTCCCAATGCGGCATGAAGATCTCGAGATTCGAGGGACCGACGAGATCGACGCCGCAGGCAAAGACGTCAGGGGTGATGGTCATGCCGACCAACGTCGCGTAGCCACCGTAGCTGCCGCCGAGAATGGCAATCTGTTCCCGAGTCGTGACACCCTCGCCGATCGCCCACTCGGCCTGATCCACCAGGTCGTCGTGCATCTTGCCGCCCCATTCGAGGCGTTGTGCATTCACGAATGCCTTACCGAAACCTGGCGACCCTCTGTAGTTCACATAGAACACGCCGTAGCCGCGGTTCGTCAGCCAGTGGACAAAAGGACCAAACGCGTACTGAGCGCGCTCGTCGCTCGGCCCGCCATGAACCAGCATGACGAGCGGAACGGGCTTGGACGGACGTCCGTCGCCGCCATCTAGCCAGGGTGGGAAACTGAGATACGACACGAGATCGAGTCCGTCGCGCGAAGGAATCACGACCGGGTGCATCTTCGAGAGCCTGAGACCTTCGAGCTCGGGGGTCGTCACGAAAAGCTCCGTCAGCTGTCCCGGTTGGTCATCCACCGGGGTCCGCTCATAGAGCGAGTAGGTCTGCGGCTCGTGCGCCAGCGTAAATCTCACGATCCATCGTCGGTCGTCGTGGGAGCGACTGACCACGTCGAGGTCGCCCTCGCTCGCCTGCTCGAGGAAAGCCAGGTCACCCGCGATGTCGTCGTCGATCGCGACCCAGCGCTTGCGCGTCCAGTTGACCGCGTAAGCCTGCGGCACGTGCTCCGTCGGGTGATACAAGACCCCACCCACGTCCACCCGCTCGTCCGACGCGATGTGCCTGGTCTCGCCAGTCGCGAGATCCATCTCGACGAGTGCGATCGTGTCCCGATCGCGGCTGTCGTAGAAGTACACCAACTCGTTGGCGCGATCGACGCGGACGATCTTCTGATAGCCGCTGGCGGAGACCGCTGGGATGTCGTCAGGCCCGACCGACATGGCCAGCTCGAAGTCCTCGGGACGCGAAGAGTCGGGCTTGGCCGTCAGGTAGTCGATCCCACCCTCGGCGTTCCAAGCGAGGGCTACTCGCGGCTTCAAGGTGTTGTCGGCCACGTAGCCCAGGTAGCCGCCGCTCGCCGCCACCATCTTGCGCTCGCCTGTCTCCAGGTCGACAGCAAAGAGATCAGGCGGTGACAGCAGATTGGCGCTGACGCCGACCAAAGCCTTGGTCGGGTCCTCGTCACTCAGCCGCAGCAGTTCAGCGCGACCCTCGTCGAGCTGCGTGAGGTTGCGTACCTCTGCCGAGTCGATCGAGACGGCGTAGAGGTTCCAGTTTTCATCGCCGTTCGTATCTTTGGGAAAGACGACGTAGCGCCCGTCGCGACTGAAGCGGTACATCACCACTCCACTCACGTCGCGCGGTTGGAGCCCGCGCTCGGTCTCGCGCGTCAGCGGGCGCGCCGCCTCGAGATCTTCGGTCGGTGCGACGAAGAGATTGGTCACGCCGTCGAGCGGTGCCATCCAAACGATGTGCTCACCGTCCGGGCTGATCCGAGGGGCGTCGTAGCTGGCTTGGGCAAAGAAGCGCTCGAAGGGAATGAGAGGGTCGGGGTCAGACGGGGTCGCGGTTGGTCGACAAGACAAGACTCCAAGCAGGAGAACCAGCGCTCTCCACGACTTGGATGTCTTCTTCGCCTCAGGTGTCGCGTGCATCGAACTGGCCTCACGTGCTCGACTTGTTGGCATGGCTGGACTCCCAAAGAACAGGGTACTCCACGAGCTTCGATTGCAGCTCACGAAAGGTCTTGGCGATCGCCAGTTGCCGCGCGACATTCGGTGGGGCACGCTCTTGGTCGTGACATGACGCCAAGACAGGTTCATCCCCAGCGAGAGCAAAGCCGGTCTGCAAGCGCTCCTACGACCCGGCGATTCTCTTCGTATCCGGTCCAGTCAGAACGAGGCCGGTCGGTTCGCGAGCGCCGGGGACACCAAGGCCTTCTGAGCCGTCGGTTGGGTCGGCTTGCCGGCTCAGTCGAGGAGAGACTGGACCCAGTGCGCCACGACCGGCTCGCGAACCCAGTGGTCCGGACAGTGGCCTACTTGGTCGAGCACTAGGGTCTCGACGTTGGCAGCTGCCTGCTGGAGCGGTTCCAGGTCCTCCAGAGGAGCGACCGGGTCGCGGTTGGTCGTAATGATGAGTAGCGGGGTCTCGAGGGGCTCGTCGACGTTCCAGATTCCCGTCGTGCCGAGCGCAAGGGCGGGGGTGACCTCGGCCAGGCGCGCGCTCGACTCGCCGAGGATCCCTAGCCTGGACTTCACGCCGTCGATGGTCAGCGCGGGTAGCTCGTCATAGACCTCTGGAGGCGCGAGGAAGGGCCGGTGCAGGGGACCACACATGGAAACGACACCAGCGGCCTCCACGGTAAAGAAGGCCCGAGCTGCAGCATGGCCCCCGAAGCTCGCTCCCGCCAGGAAGATCGCATCAGCATCGATCTCTGGACGTGCGGCCATTGCGGTCGTCGCTCCGTCGAGCACGGCTTCGCTGCCCTCGATCAACGGAATCTCGCGCGATTCGCCAATCCCGGGAAGATCGACCGTGAACAGAGCGAGACCGCGGTGGCGAAGCTCGCGCTCGAAGAATCCGAAGTTGCTCTCTTTGGTGACGTCAGACCCGTTGGTGTAGATCACCAGGGGGAACGGACCGGAACCTTCCGGCAGATGCAGGTAGCCGCGGGACGTCTTCTCACCGACCGCAAACTCGACATGCTGAACGGGCGGCGACACGAGACGACCCCGCTCGAGGTAGGCGTCGCGCGCTCGAGCCAGGGCAGCTCTGTCCGATTCGCGACCCAGATGGGGCCACGAGGCGACCGTGAAGTAGAGGACGGCAGCGTCGAGGGCCTGTCTCTGAGCTCTGGGATCGTTCCGCTTGCTGGCGTCAGCCGCCCGACGCATGGCGTCCTCCCCTGCATCGGCCCACTCGTAGACCCAATGGCCAGGGCCGTACTCCGCTAGCGAATCGACGTAGCGCTCGTCACGTCGCTCTCCAGGAGCGTTCTCGACGCGCTCGAGAATCTGGTCGACGACCTCTGGATCGGCGCCTCGAGCGACCCAGGACTCCTTCTCGTGACGGTGGTACCAGCCCTCTACCATCTCACTCGGGTCTTTGAAGCTCGGCAGCGCGTCCTGTGCGGACAGCGCCGTTGCCGTCGCGAAGACGCAGACTCCGAGAACCATCGTCCGGTTCCACCCCATGTCCCGTGCTCCTTCCTGGCTCGTCGTTATTTGTCAACATGCGTTGACAGTTTAGACAGATAGGGCAGAATGTCAACCATGATTGACGACAAGACTCGACAGTTCCTGGCGACCAACCTCAAGGGGCTGCTCGCCGACACCGTGGAGTGGATGGAGGCGCGCAACGTCGAGCTGCGCCAAAGCACCCGCTACTCCGGCGCGACTCCCGCCGAGGCCAAGCTGTTCGCCACCTTGCGTGGTGGTGAGCGATCCGTTTCTGATCTCGCCCGTGCCATTGGAGTCTCGAGACAGGCAGTCCATCGGACCGCCCACCGCCTACAAGAGCAGGGGGTCGTTCGGATCGTGCCCTCGCCAGACGACGCACGCATCAAGATCGTCCAGATCACCGAGGGTGGTCATCGCGTTCAAGAGATGGCCGCCAAGAACCTCCGACAGATCGAATCGGAGATGGCGGCCGAGATGGGCCGCAAGAACCTCGAGACGATCAGGGGTCTGCTCGTCGAGTTTCTCGAGGGCAGGGCCAGGTCGCTCGGTAGATGATCGACGGTCATCCGCACGTAGGATGAGAACACCTCGTTCCCGATCTCACTCACGAGGTGATCCATGGACCAAATCACACCTCACGAAGGAGCCACTATGACTGAGAGTTCCAGACGCCAGATGTTGAAGTCGGGAGCAGCCCTCGGGGTGATATCGGCTCTCGGTAGCCTCCTCGGCGGTGCCGACGCAAGTGCTCAGGAGACCGGGATCAACGCCATGGGTCCCACGCCCGAGCAGATGCAGCAGTTCCTCGCACTGCCCGAGAACCCGGTCGTCATGGTCAACCTCCTGAAGTTCAAACCCGACGGCGGGGCTGAGGCCTACGCCCGCTACGGTGCCGCGGTGACACCCCTCCTAGAGAAGGTCGGCGGAAAGAGTCTGTTCGCGGGGCGCGCCGCCATGTGTCTGGTGGGTGACGCGGAATGGGACATGGTAGCGCTCGCCCAATATCCGAAGCCACAGGCCCTCATCGAGATGGTGTCGTCTCCCGAGTACCAGGCGATTCATCATCACCGCGAGGAGGGACTGATCGGTCAGGTCAACTACGCGGTCTGGAAGTCGTAGACACGTTCGGCGTGTACGGGCGCTGAAAGGCGCACGTCGAGCGATGCCCGACGCTGACGAAAACGGAGTTCCGCGCCAGGCTACGGAAACCGTGAATCAGAAGGCCGGCGAGGGGGTCTGGGAGCTGGAGCGCGCGTCCGGCACACGACAAATCCGGTCCATCCGGACCTCTCCGACTCTCGGGTAGTTCCACACCAGCTGGTCACCTTGAAGCTCTCGTGTGACCAGGACAAACGGCAGCCCAAAAGGTCGAAAGCTCAGCACCTCGTCTTGCCACTCGATGGCGACCCAGGTGTTCATGCAGCGAGGCGGCTCGATGTCGCGGGATCCGTTGCGGAGTGTGCCGTCGGTCACGAAGTCGTGGATGATTCCAGCCGCGGTGACCACGGTGCGGTTGCCACACTGCTCGATACGTTCGACGTGGTCACGCCCCCTGGCCTGTCCCCGCCAGAGCCCTCGAAGATCGACGATTCCCTCGGCCAGAGGCTCGGTGCACCCGTCGAGGATCGGCATCGGCCAAGTCTCCCAGCCACAGCCCGGAGTGTAGGCCTTGGGGATGTCGGCGGCTTCGAGTCCGGTTCCATCGAGCACCGGGAGCGTGCAGTAGTCGAGCGCAGCTCCATCTGACGCAAACACCGCAGGCGACGTGGTGTCACGAGGCCGCGGATAGAGGAACAGCATCGACAGCGCCAAGCCGACCGCTACGACTGCCAGCGCAGTCACGCGCACCAGCCAACGAACGACAAGGGTTCGCACGTTCGCGCGTCGTCTAGGAGCCGGTCACGAAGTCGGCCACGATCGTCGCCAGTTCTTCGCCGCGAGTCTCCTGCAGGAAGTGACCTCCCCCTTCGATCGTCTGATGTGACTGGCCTCGAGCGCCGGGAACGCGTGCCTTGAAAACCGTGTCGGCACCACGGGTGACCGGATCGTTGTCGGTAAAGGCGCAAAGAAAAGGCTTCTCCCACTCACTGAAGACCTTCCATGCCTCGAGTTGCTTGGGCACACTCGGATCGTCGGGGAGCATCGGAACCTGACGCGGCATGGCGCGTGGTCCCATCTTGAATGCAGGATCCGGGAACGGAGCGTCGTAGGCCGCAACCTCCTCGGCACTCAAAGGCTCACCACCGATCTGGGCGCTGCCTCCCAGCAGCATCCCCACCGGGATGTCATCTGTCTCCCAGGTCCACTTCTGCCAGTACGCGAACTTCTTCTCTCGTCCGTCCGGGTCGATCGCCGAGATCGCCTGCATCATCTCCTGCATTGACGGAGTGGGTGTGTCGCTGCTCAGGAACTCCTTGACCTCGCGGACCTTGTCCTCGGCAAGCTCCAGGGGCATCGGTAGTCCGGTGTTGGCAGCGACGATGCGATCGAACCGATCGGGGTTCTCGGCCGCCATGCGCAGACCAATCAGGCCGCCCCAGTCCTGGCCAACCAGCGTGAGGCCGCTGAAGTCGTTCTCGAGAAGCCACGAGGTCATCCACTCGACCTGGCGGTTGTAGCTGAAGTCCTCCCGCCGACTCGGCTTGTCAGACCGACCGAAGCCAACCAGGTCAGGAGCCACCACCCTCAGTCCGCGTCCGAGCAGCACCGGAATCATCTTGCGGTACAGATAGCTCCAAGTGGGCTGTCCGTGCATGCAGAGGACGATCGGCGCGTCGGACGGACCTTCGTCGACGTGGTGGATTCGGAGCGATCCGCCCTCGCCGTCGGGCACCTCCGTGTAGTTGGGCTCGTACGAAAAGCCAGACAAATTCAAAAAGCGATCGTCAGGGGTGCGAAGAACGTCCATCAACAGGCTCCCTTGTCTCGAATGTCTCGGATGTCTCGGATGTCTTGTTCGCGCTGGTCGGGAAGTCGAAAACGCTCGGCAGGCCCGACCTCAGTCGAACAGCTGGCGCTGCTCAATGGCTTCACTACCTTGCGGCAGCTCGAAGAGCATTCCGTCCGCGGTGACGACGACGTTGCCATCGAGGCCCGCAGTGAACTGATTGACCATCATCTCGTTGGCTGGCGCTGGCACGAGGTGGTAGAAGGCCACCTGCTTGACGCCCGCCGCCTTGGCCAACTCGACGACGTCTGTCGTGGGCGCGTGATAGTCCTGAACGTCTTGGACGATCTTGAGAAGACGCTCGTTGCCCGCCGCCGTGAGCATCGATTCGAGCTGCTCGAGCACCGGGAGCAGCATCGCGTCGTGAAAGAGCAGGTCCGCGCCTTTGGCGGCTTGCGCAATGGCGTCGGTGGCGTTCGAGTCGCCACTGATCACGACGGATCGACCGAGATAGTCGAATCGGTAGCCGAAGGCTGGCTCGATGGGCGGATGGTCGACTTCGAATGCCGTGATGGTCAGACCTCCTTCCTCGTAGATCGTGCCGACTTCGATGGAGCGCGCCGTCATACCACCCGCTTCCGGAGGAAGTAGGGCAAGTCCGTGATGAGCGGTGCGATAGGAGCGGTCGAGCGCATAAGCCTGGTTGAAGCCTCCAACGACCTGCTCGATTCCCTGAGGGCCAATGACCTGCATCGGCTCGGCTCGTCCAGCAACCCACGAGTTGAGGTTGACGCCCGGCAGATCGGCAATGTGGTCGGAGTGGTAGTGAGTGATGATCACACCCTCGAGGTTCTGCATCGGTAGACGCGCGCGTGCAACGTTGCGAGCCGCCCCCGCCCCCACGTCGACGAGAAACATCCGCTCGCCAGCAATGACGGCCAGACAAGTCTGAGCGCGGTCCGGAGCGTTGCCCAGCGGCGACGCCGAGCCGCAGACGAAAACCCGCAGAGCGTTGGGCTCGAATAGCTCCATTGGCGGCGGGCCCAGCTGTGCCGGGACCGCACTCGCGGTGACGAAGACGATCGCGACGATCGCCAAAGGTCGTAGCGCACGACGAAGGGTTCTCATGTTCTGCCCTTTCCCATCACAGGGTTGTGGTCTCCGACTTTCTCTCCTGCAGGTTTGGGAGCCCGCTTCGACGCCACACTTCGGAGTCACGCGCCGACCTCTAATGATATACATTATTTCTCTTCAAGCCGTCGCAGAAGCACGCTTCCCGACCAATCTCTCCGCGCTGGCGTCACCACATGTCTTTGCGATCGTTCCTCAGCCACCGGATCTCGAGCGTCGTGTTGAGCGAGCGTCGTCTCGAAGCGCGCAGAACCCGCCTCGAGGCAAAGCGCATCAGAGCCGGAGCGGCCCACCGCGTCGAGTTCTTCCATCAGCTCGACGATCCCTACTCTCACCTCCTCGCCGAAGGTCTGCTCCAGCTCGTAGAGCAGTTCGAGGTCGAGGTCGCGACCTGGCTGGTAAGGCCTCCGGACGACTGGGCAGCTCCCGAGAGATCTCGGCTCCGTCAGTACTCGTTGCTCGACGCAACGCGCCTGGCCGCCAAGGCGAACGTCGCGATCGGTTTTGCGAAGGACCCATCGCAGGTCGATGTCGAGTCTGCGCTGAGCCAACTGGTCGCAGGCTTTCCCAGACCCGACGGACCTGGAGGCCACAAGGCTCTCGAGCTGGCGGTCGATCTGGGACGCCAGCTGTGGCGACCTGACGACGGCTCCAGCCAGGGCGACATGAATCAACGAGATGAGCCCACCGCTCACGACCTTGGCCGCGATCACACGAACGGCAGTGACGCCGTCGAGAAGGCCATTGATGTCGGCACTCGCCGTCGCAGCGCCTTGGGTCACTACCTCGGCGGCACGTGCTGGTACGCAGGCGAATGGACTTGGGGCCTCGATCGACTCCACTACCTCCAAGACCGACTCGTCGAGCTGGGGGCGGAACGCACCGATGCCGCCACGCAATCGTCACGGTCGATCCACGCGCCTCCCCTGCTGCTCTCGGAACCCATCGACAGGGAGGCCGCAAGACGAACGAAGCTGCCAGACCTGCACTTCTTTCTCTCGTTTCGGAGCCCATACACCAGCATTGTCATCGACCGCGCGGGCGAACTCGCGGACGCCTTCGGCGTCACTCTTCGCCTGCGCTTCGTCCTGCCGATGGTCATGCGCGGCCTTCCAGTCCATCGTTCCAAGCGTCGCTATATTCTGCTCGACACCGCTCGCGAGGCCCGCCGACTCGGCGTGCCCTTCGGTCCCGTCGCGGACCCGCTCGGGAAGCCGGTAGAGCGCGGCTACTCGCTGCTGCCATGGGCGATCGATCGAGGACGCGGACGCGAGTACTGCAGCTCCTTCCTCAGACTCGTGTGGTCAGAGGCCGTCGATGCAGGAAGCCAAAGCGGACTGCGGCGAATCGTCGAGAACGCAGGCCTCGACTGGACTGAGGCGCAAGGTCACGTTGATGACGACGCTTGGCGATCAACGGCTGAGGCCAATCGAGAAGAGCTCTTCGAGCTGGGACTTTGGGGCGTACCGTCCTTCCGGGTCGGCAGCCTGGCGACATGGGGGCAGGACCGGCTTTGGGTCCTCGAGGACCACTACCGCCAACTGGTCGACCTTGGCAACGACTCGTAGGAGTCACGGCTCCATCTGGAAACCACCAAAACCGCTTGCGAGGAGAACTCCATGCCGTCATTCGAGAATCACGTGTACCCGAAACTGCCCGAGCAGATCGCCGCCATGCAAGAACCTGGACCCGACGGCCCGATCTACATGGTCAACCTCCTCAAGTTCAAGGACAAGGCGAAGTACGCCGATGGTCGAGAGACTGATCTGTCTGGCCGCGACGCCTATCAGATCTACGGCCAGGCCGTGGCCCAGATCATCCAAGACTTTGGTGGTCGGGTCGTGTTTGCGGCCGACGTTTCGATGCTGGCGCTCGGCCAGGTCGACGAGCTCTGGGATGAGGTCGCCATCGCCAGCTACCCGACCCGCGGAGATCTCGTGGCGATGTCGATGTCGGATGCCTGGCGGGAGGCGGCCGTCCATCGCGAGGCGGGACTGGCGGGCCAACTGAACATCGAGACGACCCTGATGCCTGGGTTCGAGCTCCCCATTCGGAAGACTCAGGGCAGGCCCGTTCCGCAGACTCAGGCCAACCCAGGAAGCTGATCCCCACCTGAGGGCTTCTGGCAGTGTCGGTCTGGGAGACTACGTCAGCTCGGGAGCGGAGCGACCGCCTCGCCGCCGCGATCGGATGAGCGCAACGGCCACCGCGACGGAGCCGATCATGGCAATGAGCCAGCCGGCGCTCCCCCGCATCTGACCGGCAAAGTAGTTGATCGTCAGTTGCCGATGTGGTGAGTAGAAGGCCGGGGTCTCCAGGACGCCAACGCGCTCGGCGTAC
>JANQPS010001172.1 GCA_028285365.1 Thermoanaerobaculia bacterium
TCCAGAACTTCGTCGCGCAGACGATCTCACGCTGCTCTTGGGCACCCTCCCGCGGGGCACGCCCCTCTCGGCCGCTGGATCCTGTGTGCGTGTTTGATCGCCTCGACGGGGTGCTCGCCCTTGATTCGTGTGGGCCTCAAGCCGTTTTACGACCCGGTCACGGCGAGCGACGTGGCGGTCTACGAGAGTCTCGCGTACGTGGCGGGCGAGCAAGCTCATCCAGAGAAGCACAAGCTGGATCTCTTCGTTCCCGATGAGAGGTCGTGGCCTCTACTGGTGTTCGTGCACGGGGGCTCGTTTGTAAGAGGCGACAAAGACATCGTGGTCGGTGGGCACGACATCTACGGCAACATCGGTCGTTTTTACGCTTCTCGAGGAGTTGGCGTGGCGCTCGTGAACTATCGGCTCCAGCCCGAGGTCACGTGGCAGGAGCAGATCGAAGACGTCGCGGACGCCATCGTCTGGCTGGCCGAAGACGCCCCCCGACGCGGGGGAGACGGGCGACTGTTTCTCTCGGGACACTCGGCCGGCGCCTGGCTCGCCGCCCGCGTGGCCGTCGATCAGGAGCTCCAGGGACGCAAGGGGATCGATTCTGAGCTGCTGGCCGGAGTCGTTCTGCTGAGCGGCTCGGGTTTCGAGCTCACCGATCAGCGCACGTGGCAGCTCTACCCGAAAGAACAGTGGTGGGCGGATCGGTTTGCGTCAGAACCGGGGGTCGACTGGAAGAAGGCCGCGTCGGTCGTGCCACTCGTCGAGGAGTCCAGCCTCGAGTTCCTGATCCTGCACTCGAAGCGCGAACTGCGAGCGCTGCAGCGACAGAACCGGTTGCTGCATCAGCGTCTGAGAGAGCGTGGCATCGAGAGCCAGCTGATCGCGCTCGACGAAGGTTCACACCGGCGCACGGTGCTCGCGATGAGTCACGGGAACAAGTTGGTGTCTGAGCACGTACTTCAGTTCATTCGCGAACGCAGCCCGACGCTTCCCTGAGGCTCGGGCCAAGTCAGCCCCCGGCGACTCGTCCGACTCGCCAGGCGATCAGCACACCAGAGAGGCCATGAGTACCGAGTCCGAGTCACTGCTGGGCACCATAGGCAGGGGAGCGCTCGCCGTCGCTGTTGGCTACGTGTTGCTGGGCATGGCGACGCTCGTGCTCAACTACGCTGCCGCCGTGATCATGGGAGTGCCTCTGTCAACCGCCATGGCGGAGCCGAGCGCTCGGCCGTCAGCGGTGTACTCGGCCGTCAACCTTCTTCTCAGCCTCCCTGCCGCAGCTCTGGGTGGCTACGCGACCGCATCGATCGCGCGTCGTGCGCGGGTCGTTCACGCGATCGTCTTGGGGATTCTGGTTCTGGTCTTGGGAGCCGGCTATCAGCTGGTTCAGCTCGTTGGCCGCGCCGAGGGCTCCGTTACCGAGCCCGTCTGGTATCTGCTGCTCCTGCCGGCACTCGGCTTCGTGGGTGCCCTGGGGGGAGGATTCTTACGCGCGCGTCGTGAGCCGGCGGAGGTCGGTCAGGGTTTGTCCGCGACGACGAGGTAGCGGTTGATGCTGAAGAAGTAGCGGCCCGCATCGGCGAGCCGCTCGAGCTCGTCGCGCCAAGTGTTGGCCTCGGCGGCGCGGACTCCCGCACGGCCGGCTGCAAACGACGCCATAAACGTGGTGAGGTGCCAGCTGAAGTGCTCGTCTGCGTACTCGGTGTTGACGATCGGGATCGCCTCGACGTTTCTGACGACAAACCCGGCGCTCCGTAGGAGTGGCGAGAGCTTGCGCGGAAGGTCCGCGTGCACGAAGTGTTCGTCCCAGGCGCTCAGGACCCGCTGGTGAAGTGCCCGGTCGTCGAACTCCATGACCAGGGAGTCGTAGTCGGTGTCCAGGATCGCAACGCGGCCGCCCGGCTTGATCACTCGGGCAAGATCATCGAGCGCCTTGGGCATGTCTTCCACGTACTCGTACACCTGGGTCGAGCAGGCGGCGTCGAAACTCGTGTCGTCGAACGGCAAGGTTGAAGCGTCAGCGACCTCGACCGTGACCTGGGGCAGCTCGGCGCAGCGCCTTCGGCCCATCTCGACCATTCCGTCGGCCAGATCGATTCCGCACGCTCGCCCTTGCGGCCCAACGTGCTGGGCCAGCTCCTCGAGCAAGAGCCCTGGACCCGATCCGATGTCGAGGATCGATTCGCCGGGCTGCAGATCGAGCACTTCCGCGACGCGTTCGCGCTGTTGGATGACGTCTGCCGTCTGGTAGGCGCGCGCGACTCTCGCCGCAGCCGCATCGAAGTCGATGGCTTCACTCACGGGCGTTCCTCCTGGCGTTGTGGTGGAAGTGTCGTCGCGAGCCTCGTTCTCGTCAACGACATTGCGAATTGGCCGTGGGACAAGACGGCTGGTGGGGTCCAGCGTTTCCGAATCCTGACCAGAGTCTCGCTCGCGCTTCACTCCGGTGTGCGGATCACCCCGGCGGTGCGCAGATCGTCGATCGCTTCCTGAGACAGTCCAAGCTCTGCCAGGACTTCGACGCTGTGTTCGCCCAGGGCGGGAGCAGGGCTCGGCGGTCGTTTGGCGACGCCGTCGATCGCGATGGGGCTGTCGACCGTGTGTAGACCTCCGCGGCCTTCGATCTCGCGGAAGATGCCGTTGTCGATCAGCTGCTGGTCCTGGGGCACGTCTTCGGTACGGCTGATGATGCCGAAGGTGACCTTGTGCTCGTCCAATACGCGTCGCCAGTGTTCGAGCGGCTGGCGGGAGAAGACTTCGTCGAGAATCCGGATCAGCTCCACGGAGTGAGCGCGTCTCGCGTCCACGTCGACGAATCGCGGATCCGAGCAGAGCTCGGGTCGACCGATGGCTTCCGTGAGAGGACCCCATTCGATGGCTTCGCCGATCATGGCGAGGTAGAACGACTCGCAGTCCGAGCACGTGTACGGGTTGACGAGAGCGTTGGGTGTGTCGGTGCGCTTCGGCGGCTCGAACGGCTCGGCTCCGGACATGACGGCCTGCAGCATGATGCTGTTCGACCAGGCGCCGTTGGCGATGAGCGAGGTCTTGACCTGGCTGCCCTCGCCGGTTTGCTCGCGCCGGTACAGGGCGAGCATGATGGCGGCGAACAGCGACATGGCGCTAGGGTTGTCGCCCATTCCCGCGGTCGCCAGTCCGTGGTCGGAACCCTGGGCGCGAACCGCGTCCATCAGGCCTGAGCGTGCCCACCAGGCAGTGGCGTCGTAGCCAGGCTTTTCGACTTCGTCGCCGCAGTCCCCATAGCCGGTGGCGTGCGCGTAGACGAGCCGCGAGTTGAGCGCCGCGAGATCTTCGTAGCGAGCGCCGAGTGCTGCGAGGACCGACGGATGGAAGTTCGTGATGAAGACGTCGGCCTCTTCGACCAGCTGGTGGAGGATCTTGCGGCCCGCCTCCTGCTTGAGATCCAGCGCCAGCGACCGTTTGCTCCTGCCGGTCAGGGTCCAGCAGTAGGCGTCGTCGCACTCGGGTAGCGGCTTCATCAGATGCAGGTAGCGATAGGGATCACCCATCTGAGGATTCTCGACGTGCAGGACCTCGGCGCCGAAATCGGCGAGCACCGTACCGGCCGCGGGCGCGAGAACGAAGGTGGCGAGCTCTACCACTTTGATGCCTTGCAGGATGGGTGGCTGACTCATGAACTCACTCCTCGAGCTACTCGTCGCAGCTCGGCCATCGGTCGAAGTTGGCTGTCGTGGTTGAGGTAGGTAGGCACCCTGATGGTAGCGCTCGAGTCATGGGGGTCCTGGGAGAGTGTGGAGCGAGTCGTAAGGCCAGATCGCTACCGTTGGTAACAGGCGGGCTACGCTGAGCATCGCCTCCTTTGTCTCTTTCTGAGCGCAGAGCAAGACCTCGACTCCAGGTCCTGCAGGGTTCTCGTGACTGGCGGCTTCGTGAGAGACCCAGGCGTGCCGTAGCGTCCAAGCTACTGAGCGAGCCGGATCGGGTCTTGCAGTTCCCAAGCTCACTCGTCGCGACGATCACCTGACGTCTTGCCGGAGCCCGACTGAGCCATGGGCTCGAAGCTCTGGCTTTCCCCATGGAGACGAAGGCATGCCCAGTTTCAAAGCGCCGTTGTGTCCCGGTCCCTGTCCTCCGATCGCCGGAGGACGAGTCTCGAGCGAGAGGTTGCTGACGTTCGCTCTTTTGGCGTGGATGGGGATGCTCGTCTTGGCTCAGCCAGGCTGGTCCGGATCCACGGTGACGGGAGCGCGGCTCTACAAATCGGGGCCGATCCAGATCACCGCTGACGGTGCCTGGGTTTGGGCCGTGAACCGTGATCACGATTCGGTCTCGCGGCTCGACACGGCGACCGACGCCGTGACTCACGTTGCTCTCCCCGCGGGCGTCTCCCATTCGCCGCGTGGGCTCGCAGTCCTGGACGACGGCAGCGAGGTTTGGGTCGTCTGTCACGACAGTGACCGCGTCTATGTGCTCGATGGCGACGGAGTGAGCTCGGGGTCGGTCGGCACGGTGCTTGCGCAGATCGACCTCGATTGGGGAACCGGTCCGGTGTCGATTGCACTGTCGCCGCCAGGCCCATCCGGCAGCCAGGCCGTAGCACTCGTTGCGGGGCTGCGTGGCGCGTCCGTAGCGGTGCTCGACGTGGCGACGCGAGCCGTTCGAGGGGTAATCGGCGACCTCTATCGCTCCCCTCACGCCGTGGCGTTCGTAGACGATGGCTCTGCGTGGGTGACGCATCTGTTCGCAGACGGGGAGCACACACGGATGAGCCGAGTGGCATTTGATGCACCCGGAGGTGACGACCCCGGAGTGGCTCGGGTGACGACGGAGTTGCGAATCACGGCGGTCCATCCTCAGAACTCCGCGAGCACCGCGCCGCGCGCGGCGGAGGGTGGCTACGTGACGCCACGAGGTCACCCTGGCCAGGTACCGGGAGGTGTCGATGGTGGGCGACTGTGGATCCCCGCCCACTATCAGAACATCCACAACACGATTCCCACGTCGGACGCCACCGTGCAGTCGACGATTCGCAAGATCGACGTCTCCAGCCGAGTCTTCGAGTCGGGAACCAACTTCGGGGGCAACCCGGCCCACCCCGCAAAGATGATTCTCTCGGCGGTGGATGTGCACGATCCGACGTCGAGCGGCTCGTCGCCGGTTTATGACGGGCCAGGCTGGGACGTGCCGCTGGCCGGCGCCATCGATGTCGCCTTCAGCGCCGACGGTGCGAGCGCGTTCGTGCTGGGTGAGCACAGCGAGAACCTCGTGGTCGTTCCGACGTCGACTCCGCCGGTGCGTCCAGGAGGAGCGTCCGATCTCGCCACGATCGATGTCGGCCGCCGACCGGTGGGCGTGGTGACCTCGCCCGTCGGGTCTCTGGCGTGGGTTCTCAACCACCTGTCACGTACCGTTTCCGTCGTCGACCTGGACAGCGCCGCCGAGCTTCGCCAGGTCGCGCTCACGCCAGGTATCGCGGATCCGCTGTCGGCCACGGTGTTGCGCGGGGCCGAGGTCTTTCACACGTCCAAC
>JANQPS010000490.1 GCA_028285365.1 Thermoanaerobaculia bacterium
TGATGTTACTCGGAGGCGGACTCAGCTTCGTCGTCCTACGCCCAGGGGAGTGGCGGGAGTCGCGTCGGGTACGCGCTCGTAGGCATGGGGAAGGGAACAGGTCTCGAGCTCGGGCAGGACCTTCTCGCCAAAGATCCGGCACTCGTCGAGATGGGGATAACCCGAAAGGATGAACGAGCGAATACCCATGGCGTGGTAGGCGGAGATTTCTTCCACGATCTGCTCCGGGGTGCCGACGAGCGCTGCTCCGCATCCCGAGCGGGCGCGGCCAATTCCGGTCCACAGGTGCGGCTCGACGAAGCCGTCGTCGTCGGCGAGCTCGCGTGTGTGGGCCTGGCGGGCAACACCCAGCGAAGAAGAGTCGAGAGCCCGCTCTCGAATCTGGCGACCAGCGTCATCGTCGAGTCTCGAAACGAGCTCCCGCGCAGCATCGCGGGCCTGCGCTTCGGTGTCACGCACGATGACGTGCACCCTGAGTCCGTAGTCGAGGGTTCTGCCGTGCGACTTCGCGAGCGCTCCGATGGTCCTCATGCGCTCGGCAATCTGATCCTTGGGCTCCGGCCACATCAGATAGACGTCGCAATGTCGTGCGCAGAGCTCCAGTGCGGACGGCGAGTAGCCGCCGAAGTAGAGAAGGGGGCCGCCGTTTTGCTGGTACGGCTTGGCAGGCTCCGTCGTGAGCCCGTGGAACTGGTAGATGTCGCCGTCGTAGTCGAAGGTATCTCTCGACCAGGCTTGCTTGAGGATCTCGACGACTTCGCTGGAGCGCTGGTAGCGATAGGCGCTGTCTTCCTGCTGGCCCGGAAAGTCCGACGAGATGATGTTGATGGTCAGGCGTCCTTCGAGGAGGTGATCGAGCGTTGCCACCGTTCGAGCCAGCATGATGGGGTGCATCTCGCCACAGCGAACGGCTGCCAGGAAGTTGATCTGCTCGGTCAGCGGGCCACAGGCGGCGACAAACGACAACGTGTCCTGGCCCACTTGATAGGACGACGGGCACAGCACGTTGCGGAACCCTTGTTTCTCCGCTTCGGTGACAATGCCCTTGCAGTGTGCCCAGGAGGAGCGCAAGTCACCGTCGGGTTGGCCGAGGTAGCGATAGTCATCGGAGCAGAGTGCCGAGAACCAGGAGACCTCGGAACCCGTGAGATCGGGAGAGGTGATCGAAACGACGCTCATGGCTTCACGTACGAGTCTGGGCAAACTGATGAAATGTGACGACGCAACGGCGGCGTGGTCCGAGACGTATTGGGTTGGCATCTCTCGAGCATGAAAAGGATCATCACATGAAACGACTCCATGGAGATTCGAGGAAGTGGTCGTACTCGGCGGTCGCGCGAAGCGTCGCGTCGCTGGTTGCGCTGGTTCTGATGGCGTCAGCAGTTGCGGCGACGTCAGATCCGGTGGCCCCCGCACCGACGCCTGGTTCCCTGTTTCTGATGCCGGAGCGCTTCTTCCTGGAAGACGGTTCGTTGGGTACTGCGCAACGCGGTCTCCTGTTCGTTCCCCAGAACCGTTCGGTGCCGGAGAGCGACGTACTCAGCGTCGAGATCTACCGGTTTGCTGCGACTGAAGAGGCCGCCTCGGCGGCGCTACCGATCTTCGTGCTCCACGGCGGTCCCGGGTTTACGGGCCTCGAGCCGCGTCTCGAGGATCCAGGGTTCTTCGAGTCGCGTATCGAGCCGTTGACGCGACTGGGAGACGTTGTCGTCGTGGGCCAGCGGGGCATTGGCACGTCACGTCCGTCGACCGTCTGTGCTTCGAGTGGCGGTGCGCCGGCGGCGATGGGGCAGGCCTGCAAGGAGTACTGGAGCAAAGCCGGTGTCGACCTACAGGGCTTCACGGTGATCGAAGCGGCAGCCGATGTCCGTGACGTTGCCAAGGCCCTCGGGTACCAGCAGATCGTCATTCAGGGTGGCAGCTTCGGCTCACACTGGGGTATGGCGGTCATGCGATATCACCCGGAAATCGTGGCCCGGGCCGTGCTGACGGGCATGGAGGGGTCCGATCACACCTACGACATGCCCAGCTGGGTACTGAACTCGATCAGGCGTATGGCGAAGGCCGCGGACTCATCCGAGCGATTGCGCGGGCACATTCCCGAAGGCGGTTTGATCGCATCATTCGAGCGAGTGCTGGATGAGCTGCGCAAGCGGCCGGCAACGGCAACGGCTACGGACCCCGAGACGGGCGCAGACACCGAGATGAAGTTCTTCTTGCCTCAGGTTCGCGAGATGCTCTTCGGCTACTCAGGACGTATCAGCTCGCGCTCGGGGATGGTGTCTTGGCCCGCGGACATCATTGCGCTTGCGCAGGGTGACTTCTCGCGCGCAGCGCGGGTCCGTCTGGAGCGCCGCGCCCGCAGCCGGAGTGCTTCCGAGGAAACCCGCAGCACGATGGGGCTGCGTACCGCGAGCTTCTTCATGCTGGACTGCGGCTCCGGCATCAGTGAAGCGCGCCTGAAGACGCTGGACGAAGACCCCGCGATTCCCGTGATCGGCAATCTGGGCTTCTTCTACAAGGCTGCTTGCGTGGCCTGGGACGCTGATCTCGGTGAGGAGTTTCGTAGCGGGTTCGTGACGGATATCCCAACTGCGATCGTCCATGGCAACTGGGACACGAGCACTCCGTACGAGAACGCGCTGGAACTCTTGCCGTCCTTTTCCAACGGCAAGCTGGTGACGGTCGACGGCGGCTCTCACGGGGCGCTGGCTGAAGCTCTCCAAGAGTCGGAGTCGTTTCGGGATGCACTCGACGACTTCATTCGAACTGGCGATCTCTCCGGTCTACCCGAGACCGTGGTGTTGCCTGAGATCGAGTGGGAGTTGCCGGGTGGCAAACCTTGAGTGAGCGGCTTTGCCTTCTGTTGATGGGACGTGGGATGATCCGGCCTCGTCAGGTCGCCGTGTGATTGCGGCACAGCGTGACGAGCAGCGTGACGAGCAGGTTGTGGAGGACGATGGATGGAGCTCCGAGACAAGGTTGCGGTGATCACTGGAGGCAGTGGCGGTATTGGCAAGGCTTTGGCCCGTTCTTTTCTCGCCGAGGGTGCTTCCGCAGTGGTGGTTGCCGATCTCGACCGAGACGCTGTCGAGGCTGCGGCGAGTGAGATCGGCTGCGAAGGCGCGGTTTGTGACGTGACCGCAGAGGCTCAGGTCCAGGAGCTCGTGGCCGACGCCCTCGGCAAGCACGGGCGGATCGACCTGTGCTGCTCCAACGCTGGCGCCGGTGCAAAGGGTGTCTTGACGGATGCGCCCAACGACGCGTGGCAGAGCCAGTGGGAGCTACACGTCATGGCCCACGTCTACGCGGCTCGCGCGGTGCTGCCGTCGATGATCGAGCGCGGTAGCGGCTATCTGCTCAATACGGCTTCTGCTGCGGGGCTGCTGGCTGCGTTGGGGTCCGGACCGTACTCGGTCACCAAGGCGGCGGCCGTCAAGCTCGCCGAGTTCATTGCGATAACCCACGGAGACGACGGCATCGGCGTCTCGGTTCTGTGCCCGCAGGGTGTCAACACCGCGATGGCGCCGCGCAGTCTGGGTGACGGTCAGACCGACGGCATCATCGAGCCGGAAGAGCTGGCAGCCGTGGTCATCGACGCCTTGCGCGAGGAGCGCTTTCACGTCCTGCCACACCCTGAGGTCGAAGAGTACGTCCGTCGCAAGGGGGACGACATCGACCGGTGGATCGGCGGGATGCGTCGGTTGAGACGGCGCTCGCAGGGCCAGTAGGGCTCGAGTGAGACTGGCTAGTCCGTGTCCACGTGAGGACTGAGCTACAGGTTGGAGTGACGCCTCCAGGGCGCTTCGAGCAGATCTCTTTTGCCGAGCGTCGGGCAGCGCTCGAGCTGGTAGCCGACGTCGGTCTCGACCACGTCTTCTTCGCGGATCACGTGAGCTTCAAGAACGGCTTCGGCATGGACGGTCTGATCCAGGCTGCGGCGTTCTCCCAGTGTCACGAGCGGCTTTGGCGTCTACGTCGGCGTCTATCTGCTGGCCCTGAGGCATCCCGTGACCGTCGCCAGGCAGATCTCGACTCTCTGTGAGATGGCACCTGGCCGACTCACGCTGGGTGTCGGAGTGGGTGGCGAGGACCGTCACGAGATGGAGGTTTGTGGAGTCGACCCGCGCAGCAGGGGTCGCAGGACCAACGAGTGCCTGCAGATCGTGCGCACGCTTCTCGAAGGTCAGGTGCTCGACTTCGAAGGAGAGTTCTTCGAGCTCGAGCGGGTCGCGATCACGCCTTCACCCGACCCGGCGGTTCCGATCGTCATCGGCGGGCGCTCTCGAGCCGCTCTCGAGCGTACCGCTCGCTACGGCGACGGCTGGCTCGCGGCATGGAAGACGGTCGAGTCGTTTCGTGACGGTGTCGAGACCATCGACACGTTGGCTCGGGAACTTGGCCGCGAGCGCCACTTTCATCACGGCCTGCAAGTGTGGTGTGGAGTGGGCGCGAGTCCACGAGCAGCACGTCACTGGGTGAAGAACAGAATGGAGACGATGTATCGCCTCCCGTTCGAGCGTTTCGAGCGCTACACCCCATGTGGTGAGCCGGAGAGGATCGCAGACAGCCTCCGCCCGTTCGTCGACGCCGGCTGTCGAACACTCAACCTGGCGATCTGTGCTGAGAGCGTGCCCGCCGGAATCGAAGCGGCGGGCGAGATCAAGAGGCTGCTGTGCGAGGCCGAGTCCTCTTGACGAGTAGGTCTAGTGTTGCCGCGCTTTGAGCTGCTCGAAGGTCAGGTCGGGCTCGGGTGCATCTTTGCCCCCGATATAGCGCTCGAACCACCAGAGGTTGCGCAGAGCAGTGTCGAGCTGCAGTTTGGGCTCGGTGGGCACGTGTCCGGTGCGGGGATAGATCACCATCTCGGTCGGCACTCCTTGATCGAGCAGCGCCTGGTAGTAGATGAGGCCCTGAAAGAGCGGCACGCGTAGGTCGTTGTCGCCGTGCTGGACGAGAGCGGGAGTTTTCGCCTTGTGAACATGTGACATGGGGTTGTGAGCGTCGAAGCGTTCGCGTTCGCCGTACGGTAGGCCGTCGAAGTAGCTCGGAATGAATCCGGGGATGTCGGCGCTGCCCTGAAAGCTGAAGAGGTCGGTCACGGGGGCGCCGATGCTGGCAGCCTTGAACCGGTCTGTCTGGGTGATCGTCCAACTGGTCATGAAGCCACCGTAGGACCAACCCATGAAACCGAGTCGGTCGGGATCCGCAATCCCCTGATCGATCAAGAGATCGATCCCCGACTGGATGTCGATGTAGTCCATGCCGCCCCAATCGGCTCGGTTGGCCTGCTTGAAGGGCTCGCCGTAGGCGCCGCTGCCGCGCGGGTTGGGTCGCAGCACGGCGTATCCCTCGGCCGCGAACATCTGCGGTGGGTAGACATAGTGGAGGTAGCCGAAGAAGGCCTGGTCGAAGAAGCTCGCGGGGCCTCCGTGAGCGAAGGTGAGGAGTGGCACCCGCTCTCCCGAGCGGTAGCCGATGGGCAGGGTGAGAAGGCCTTCGATCTCGAGGCCGTCTTCGGGGTTCTTCCAGGAGATGAGTCGGGTCTCACCCATCTGGCGATCGCGCAGGGAGTCGTTGACTCCTGTCAGTCGTTTGGGCTCGAACGCTCCGAGCGGGGAGACGAAGAGCTCGGGTGGCTCGCTGAGACTCTCCTTGACGAAGGCCACGACCCCGGCTCCGTCGGCGCCGCGATGGAAGTCGGCGTTGGTGATCACGCAGTCGCAGCTCGACAGCTCTTCGTAGGTTGCGTCTTCGACGTCCAGGATGAACAGCTGGGCTGCGGTCTCGAGCGCCCCGTTGAAGGCAATGTGCTCGTCGCTGAGCCATTCGAAGCTCCTGGGGCTGCGATCGTAGGTGTCTTTCGTCAGGAGTCGCACCTGGCCTCCGCCGCTCGGAATCAACGCGAGGTGC
>JANQPS010001200.1 GCA_028285365.1 Thermoanaerobaculia bacterium
GTGCGCACCTCGCGCGCGCCGTTTCCCGATCAGGCGTTCACCATCCGGCATCTGGTGGGTCCCACACCGTCTCGTCGACGAGACGCGGTCGACGCCGCCATCGATGTCGCCATCACCTGGCTCTGGAGCGGGACACACACCGGCGACTTTCCCGGCTTTCCTGCCAGCGGCCGCAGGATCACGACGTCGGGCGCTACCGTGTACTTCTTCGAGAACGACCGCATCTGCGGTCACTGGCAGATCACCGACCGTCTAGCCGTCTACCAGCAGCTGACGGCAGGCCCCGAGGAGACCTCATGAGTGAGCAGAGCACAGCCGCCTCAGCCGGCAACCCACCGCCCCGGTGGATCCTCAAGCTGTTCACCCGAGCCCACCTCCTTCTCTACCGGCTGTTCAGGGGCCGACTCTTCAGTACATTGGCTGGCGATCCCATCTGCATCGTCACCATGACCGGCGCCAAGTCCGGCAAGAAGCGATCGATTCCGCTGATGCTCGTCCCACATCCCGACGGGCTCGACTCAGGGGTTCTGCTGGTTGCCTCTCAAGGTGGAGCTCCGCGTCACCCGGTCTGGTACTACAACCTCGTCGCACATCCCGACATCGTCGTCGAAGCACCAGGCAAGAAGCTCCGCCTACGCGCACGAGTTGCGAGCCCCGAGGAGAAGAAGGTCTTCTGGCCCGTGTGCGTGGAGCACTACGCTCCTTACGAGGACTACCAGCAGCGCACCGACCGCGATATCCCGGTCTTCGTATGCGAGCCACGAGCCGCTTGATGGCTGAGCGCGTCTCTTGTGTTCGAGGCCCAGCCCAACTCCTAACGCCTGCGTCCGAAGTTCACCGCGAGGTCGTAGAATACCGCCACCTCGACACCATCCCTCTCAGCCGGATCAAACTCCCATCGTCGCAGAGCCTCGAGAGTGGCCCAAACCAAGGTCAGCTCGCCTTCCGAGTCCCGCAAGAGAGGCGAGCGAGGGCGGCCGTCGACACCAACGATGACCTGGACTGTTACCGACACGGGTTGCGCCTCGCGCTTCGCGAGGGGAAACCTCGGAGCAGGAGCTCGGCGCTTGCGCGGCGGAGTGACTCCCTCGACGGCGAGCAATGTATCCCCGACCTTGCCACCACGGTTGCGCGGAGGGTTGGCCTGGAGGAACTCTCCTGCCGCCCCGTAGACGGTCAGTAGCAGCTTGTGCGTCTCGGGAAAGACCTGGTGGGCGACGTGCCAGTGCCATAGAGCCTCGTCCGCATCGCCAAGCTGATGTGCCGCAAGGGCTCTCAAAACGCTCGCGACTCCGAGAAGCCGCGGCACTTGTGGAGCGCTGACGACGAGCTCTACCATCTCTCTCGAGAGATTCGTGGCGAGCCTATAGGCCCGTTTCGGGTTCCCCTCGATCAGTTGGCGATCGATCAAGGTGAGCTCAGCGTCCCAGGACTCGAGCGTTTTCTGAGCTAGTCGCGGTGGCTGCTTTCGAGTCTGCGCGCTGACGGCACCGACGGCCAGCACCGCGAGGAGCGCGAAGCACAGGCTGCCTCGCAGCGCGGAGACTGCTGGTAAAGAGATCGATCCGCCGCCACACACCTGGACGTCAGGTAGACCATCGAGTCGATCGGGCGGGATCGTGTGAGAGCGCACACCTCTGAGATTAACCGCTCGTTGACCCGGCCTTCACTCCCCCTTGCGCACGGCGTAGATTCCGGCGCCCACAATCAGCACTGCACCCACCCAGACGCGGGGTCCGGGCAAGTCGCCGAACACGAAGAAGCCAAAGACGGTCGCCCAGATCAGGGCCGTGTACTCGAACGGTGCCACGATGCCGACCGGCGCGCGCCGAAAGGCGATGGTGAGACCGAAGTTGCCGACGACTCCGATCGCGCCCATAGCCGCAATCAGCGCCAGTTCCACCTTTGTCAGAGGCCTCCAGTGCGCAAGAGCAACGGCCCAGCCGAAGAGCGCCTGGCCGCCCAGTGCGTAGAAGACAAAAGCGAAGCTGCTCTCACTGGCTCGTTCACCTCTGGTCATCAGGCGCGTCAGGATCATCGACAGGGCGTAGCAGACGCTCGCGCCGATCACGAAGGCTGCCTCCGGACGGATTCCCGAGGCACTGGGTCTCGCGATGATCAGTACACCCACAAAACCCAGAACCACTGCGAGCCACTGCCGACTGCTCACTCGCTCCTTGAGGATCGGCGCCGAGAGTGCCGTCAGAATGAACGGGCTGCCGAAGGCGACAGTGACCCCCTCAGCCAGCGGCAGAACTCGAATCCCGGCGAAGAACAAGACGAACGCCCCTACGCCGAGCATCGAGCGCAGGACGTGGCGTGCCGGCTGGGTCGTCCTCAAGGTGCTCACTCCGCCGACAAATGGCAATGCGACCAGCAGAAGAGTCACGGCAAACGTCGAGCGCAGGGCCAGCATCTGAAAGATGGAGTGTTCCTGAGCAACCCACTTGCCGATGGTGTCCATCATGGAGAACGAGAACATGCAGATCAGCATCGCGCTGATGCCGATCAGCCGATCCCGATCGCTGTCAGCGGCTCCCGTTGCAGGGAGGTCCGGCGAGCCCACCGAGCCACCAGATGCGTCGCCTTGGAAGTCCCGGTGCGCGCGCAACGGCTCCTCCGCGGCGCCCGTGTACGGGGTCGCGGGAGCTCCCGCGGTCGAGACGGCGGAATCTGCCGGTGA
>JANQPS010001214.1 GCA_028285365.1 Thermoanaerobaculia bacterium
GGACCAGATCGAGATGGCAGGCGTGATCACCGAACCTCCTACGCTGGAGGACGAGGTCGAGACTCAGGGCCTGCCGGTCGAAGAGCTGCGGGACGACTCGGAAAACTGATCGCTCGCTGATCGCAGGACGTCGTTGCGAGAGAGTCTTCGAGCTCTGACAGAGCCGAAGTCGAGGTGGACATGCGCGTTCATGGACCCTGCTGTGAGCCCTTGGCGGGTACGATCTGGTAAAGCGGTGCTTGCGCGTCGTACGTCGTGGGGCTATCCTTTCGCCCTTCGACAGTTGGGAGCGCAGCGTCGCCGACCCCGTCATCGGGTCAGTGGACGGCTCGCGAGCTCCAACGAGGAACGGGGCGTAGCTCAGCCTGGTAGAGCGCACGGTTCGGGACCGTGAGGCCGGAGGTTCAAGTCCTCTCGCCCCGACCATTCCCTCCCGCCAAGAGCGCGGTCGCACACTGGCCTCGTACCAGGTGCGTCAGTCTCCGAGCTCATTGGCAGGGTGGTCGAGTGGAATCCCGCGGTGCCAGCAGCGGTTGTCGGTGCCATGCCGATGCAGCCGCGCGGGACGCCGAGGAGCAGCCGGGCAGCGGGCTCCTGGCTGCTAGACTCTCGCGCCTTCAACCAGTCACCTCCCGTCGAACGGCGAGCTCGCCATATCAGGCGTGACACGACGACCCGCGCGTGGCGCCGCGAAGGCCGATCGTGCCGGTCGTTCGTGGTCCGCCTAGACACGGCGCGGATCGAATGGCGGGCCTGGCGACGAGCAAGGAGTCTTCATGTCCAGTAGCGAGGCAGTGACACCCAGGGCGCAGTGGTTCGGTCATCCACGCGGTCTGTCGACCCTCTTCTTCACTGAGATGTGGGAGCGCTTCAGCTACTACGGCATGCGCGCGCTGCTCGTCCTCTTCATGACTGATGCGGCGCGCGGTGGCTTTGCCATGGACGTGTCGCAGGCGAGTGCGATCTACGGTCTCTACACGTTCGGGGTCTACGCTCTGGCCCTGCCGGGCGGCTGGATGGCGGACCGACTGATCGGCAAGAAGAAGGCGGTGCTCTGGGGGGGGATCGTCATCGCCCTCGGGCACTACACGCTGGCTATCAACAACGAGATCACCTTCTTCGCCGGTCTCTTTCTGGTCGTCATCGGGACCGGCTTGCTCAAGCCCAACGTCAGCGCAGTCGTCGGCGACCTCTACCCGGACGGTGGAGCACGTCGTGACGCGGGCTTCTCGATCTTCTACTCCGGCATCAACATCGGTGCTTTTCTGGGCCAGATCATCTGCCCGCTGCTCGGCGAGAAGTACGACTGGCACCTCGGTTTCGGAGCTGCTGCCATTGGCATGACCGCCGGCGTCATTCAGTACGTTCTCGGTCAGAAGCACCTCGAAGGTGCCGGCGATTTGCCGGAAGAGGCCAGGGCCGAGACTGCATCAGGCTGGCGCATCCTGAACGTCGGCATCGCAGTCTTCGTTGCGATCACCGCGTTCCTGTGGTGGGGCATGAGCTCGGGAGCGCTGGGTATCTCGTTCGTCGAGCTCGTCGAGTACCTGGGTTACTCGGTGACGGTCCTGGCTGCCATCTACTTCGCTTGCATCCTGATCTTCGTGTGCCGTGACTCCATCGAGCGGGGACGGGTGGCTGTGATTGCCTGCCTGTTCGTCGGCGCGGCCATCTTCTGGTCGGGGTTCGAGCAGGCCGGCTCGTCGATGAACATCTTCGCCCGTGACTTCACGGATCGCGTGATGTTCAACTGGGAGCTGCCGGCCGGATGGCTTCAGAACGTCAACGCCGTGCTGATCATCGTGCTGGCTCCCGTCGTGGGACAGCTGTGGGTCTGGCTGGCTGACCGCAACCCCTCGATCCCGGTCAAGTTCGCGCTGGGGCTCGTGCTCCTCGGTATGGGTTTTCTCGTCCTGGCCTGGGGCTCCGTGGGTGTCGAGGAGAGCAAGGTCGGGATGCGCTGGCTGGTCGTGACCTACTTCTTCCACTCGGTCGGCGAGTTGTGCCTCAGTCCGGTGGGTCTCTCGAGCATCACCAAGCTCTCACCAGATCGACTGGTCTCACAGATGATGGGTACGTGGTTCATGGGAGCCGCCCTCGGGAACTTGATAGCTGGCCTCGTTGCTGGACGGATGGAGAACATGCCGATCTCGCGACTGTTCTACGTGGTCGCGGCTTTCATGATCGGAGCGGGAATCGTGTTCTTCGTCGTCTCGCCGCTGATCAAGCGTTGGACCCATGGCGTGAAGTGACCCTGCGACCCGCTCGTCGGCTCTTCAGGCCAGGCGCTCCTCGAGTCGAGATCCACTCGCTGGCAGTCACCGAATGGCCTTGACGGAGTTAGGATGTCTCGAGTGACACCTCACTCCGCTGAAGGGAGACCGTTTCATGGGTTCTGTACCGACTGGCTCTGTACCGCCTGGTTCTGTACCGCCTGGCCTTCTACAGACTGGCTTCGTATCGACTGGCTTGCTGTCGCCCGGGTTGCTCCGGAGATTCACGGCCTTTGGCTTGGCGTTGGTCGCTTCCCTCTACGGAGGGGCGCTGGGTGCGTCGGAGAATCCACCGGCTGACGGATTCAACGCCGCGGGCTCTGATGCCGAGGCGGTCGCAGTGGCCGACTCGGTGATGGCTTCCATGGGCGGACGCCAGGCCTGGGACATGACGCGGACCCTCGCCTGGAACTTCTTCGGACGTCGTACTCACGTCTGGGACAAGTGGACTGGCGACCTGCGCTTCCAGCAGGACGAGACGCTCGTGCTGATGAACATCAACAGCCGTGAGGGTCGGGCATTCGAGAACGGTGAAGAGGTGACCGATCCCGAGCAGCTCGCCGAGAAGCTCAAGCTCGGCTACGAGGCGTGGATCAACGACTCCTACTGGCTGCTCATGCCCTACAAGCTCAAGGACTCCGGTGTCACGCTCAAGCATCTCGGCGACGGCACCATGGAGGACGGCGAGGCCGCGACCGTGCTTCAGCTGACATTCGAGGCGGTTGGCGTCACGCCGGAGAACAAGTACCACGTCTATGTGGACAAAGAGTCGGGGCTCGTCGAGCAGTGGGCCTTCTTTGCGAAGGCTTCCGACGAAGAACCAGGCTTCAAGACTCCCTGGGCCAAGTGGGAGAGTCATGGCGACATCAAGCTGTCCGGCGACCGGGGCCAGGCCCAGCTGAGCGATATCCGGGTTTTTGGTGAGCTTCCGAGATCGGTCTTCGAGTCGCCCGAGCCGGTCGATCTCGGGGCGTTCGAGACCGTTTCGGCATCAGAGGCAACGAGCGAGGGATGACGACGCGTCGCATCGGGTCGTCGAAGCATCAGGTCCGCCTGACGTTCTGGAGTTGTCTCCTCGCTCTCGGCGTCGTCTCTCTCTTGGCGGCGACCCCCCAGGACTCGGAAGAGACCAGCGCGGCGCCTGAGAACCCCTCGAATCCGGCGGCTGCGGATGTCGCAGACAACGCAACCGCGGAAGAAGCGCAAGGTGCCGAGCCCGCCAGCGAACGAAAGGGTGAGGTGGTCGTCGTCAGCGTCGACTCGATCATCCAGACCGTCGTCAACGAGTTTCTGCAGGAGACCCTGAACGAGGCCGACGAACGAGAGGCGAGCCTGTTTGTCGTCGAGCTGTCCACGCCCGGCGGCGTACTTCAGGACACTCGCGAAATCGCCAGCGCCATGCTGGAAGCCGACACACCGACCGTGGTGTACGTCAGCCCCTCCGGCTCACAAGCCGCGTCCGCTGGTTTTTTCATCTTGCTGGCCGCCGACATCGCAGCGATGGCTCCGAGCACCAACACCGGCGCTGCGCATCCGGTCTCCGGACAGGGTGGGGACATCGAAGGTGATCTCGGTGAGAAGGTCGAACAGGATGCCTCGGCTTTCATCAGGTCTTTGGCCGACCGCAACGCCAGATCGTTGGAGCATGCCGAGTCGGCGGTGCTCGAGAGTCGCGCCTTCAGCGAGTCGGAGGCTCTGGAACTGGGTCTGATCGACGTCGTGGCAAAGTCGCTGGAAGACCTTCTGGAGCAGCTGCACGGTCGGGAACTGAAGCGCCCTGACGGCGAGACCGTAACTCTCGAGACGCGTGGTGTCAGCGTACGCCGAGAGTCGATGAGCGGTTTTCAGAGATTCAGGTCGTTCCTGGCCGATCCGAATCTGGCCGTCCTCTTGATGTCGCTGGGAGGTCTCGGGCTGACTCTCGAGCTGTACAACCCGGGCGGCATCATTCCCGGAGCTGTGGGTGCCATCTGCCTGGTTCTCGGTCTGTACGGCACCTCGGTGCTTCCGGTGAGCTCTGCGGGACTGGCTCTGCTGCTGCTCGCGCTGGTCTTCTTCGCGGTCGAGATCAAGGTCCAGAGCATGGGCTTCCTGACCGGTGCCGGCGCCATTTCGCTGGCGCTGGGCGCGACCATGTTGTTTCGTTCCCCGGATCCTGCGGTACGCGTCAGCGTTCAGCTGATCGTGGCCATGGTGCTCGTCAGCGTGGTCGCAGTGATCTTCATGTCGGTGCTGGCCGTTCGAATCTTCAGGTCGAAGGTCGCGACTGGCGCGGAAGGTCTCGAAGGAGCCACGGGTGTGGTGAGCAAGGCCATCAGCTCAGCCACAGGGAAGATCAAGGTCCATGGTGAGATCTGGAATGCCAGGGCCTCCCAGCCGATCGACGAGGGGGCGATGGTGAGGGTGCTCAAGGTCGATGGCCTGACCCTCGAAGTCGAGCCTGCGGATTCCCGCGGGTGACCAGTCTTGGTGCATTGCGGTTCGTAACTGCTTTGCCTGGTAGCATTTAGAAGAGGTTCAACGCATGCTCAACCCAGCACTGCTAGCTCCTGTCGTTCTCATCGGGATGATCGTCTTCTTCAGGTGGGTCAACATCCTGCCCGAGTACGAGCGCGCGGTCGTCTTTCGACTGGGCCGATTGTTGCCGGAGCCCAAAGGTCCAGGTCTGGTCTTCATCTTCTGGCCGCTCGACCGCATGGTGAAGGTGTCGCTACGAACCGTGGTGCTGGACGTGCCACCCCAAGACATCATCACTCGCGACAACGTCTCGGTGAAGGTGAACGCGGTCGTGTACTTCCGTGTCGTCGACCCCACCAAGGCGATCGTCGAGGTCGAGAGCTTCCTGTTTGCGACTTCGCAGCTCGCGCAGACGACTCTGCGCTCTGTTCTGGGTCAGACCGAGCTCGACGAGCTGCTCTCGGAGCGCGAGAAGCTCAACGACCAGCTACAGACCATCATCGACATGCAAACCGATCCCTGGGGGATCAAGGTATCGCTGGTAGAGGTCAAGCACGTCGACTTGCCGCAGGAGATGCAGCGAGCGATGGCTCGTCAGGCCGAGGCAGAGCGTGAGAAGCGCGCCAAGGTCATTCACGCCACCGGTGAGCTCCAGGCGTCGGAGACTCTCGCCCAAGCGGCCGAGACCATCAGTCGCACGCCCACCGCTCTCCAGTTGCGCTACCTGCAAACGCTGACCGACATTGCCACGGAGCGCAATTCGACCATTCTCTTTCCACTGCCGATCGATCTGATCTCGGCGTTCTTTCAGCGTTCGAGCGGTGAACCAGGTCCCGCAGCCATCGAGCGCGCGAAGGAGCCGTCTGAAGACGGTTAGATCAGGACAGCCAGTCCGTCAGGCCCCGTGCAACGACCCGGAGACAGAGTTTGAGTGATTCAGAGCGCAGCTACTACGAGATTGCCCTGACCAACGGCCAGGTGCTGTTCGCTTTCGGCATTCTGTTGGTCTGCGTGCTCCTCGCGTTCGTTTCCGGCATCTGGGTCGCGCAGACCGCGCTTGCCGAAGAACCGTCGCCGCCTCCGCAGCTCGAACGGACGGCCGGCCTCGGGGACGATGGAGGTGACGAGTATCGCTTCTTCGACTCCCGTTCGACTGCGGGCGGAGAAGCTTCGGGTGACGTCTCGCCGCAGCTGGGTGGAGGAAGCCAAGATCGAGGAAGCCAAGATCGAGGGGGCCAAGATCGAGGGGGCCAAGATCGAGGGGGCCAAGATCGAGGGGGACAGTCGCCGCAGACTCCAGGAGTCCAGCGGGTCCGCCCGCTCGAGGGTGGCACGAGCCAGAGCACCGCTCCCCAGCAGGCGCAGGCTGCACCGAGTCCAGCCGCGACGCCGACACCAACTCCGCGGCCGCCGCCACGTCGCACGCGCCCCATGCCGACCCCGGAGCCGACTCCGGCTGAGCCCGAGCGCAAAGGCCCACCCGTTGCCGATCCTCCGCCGGTTGCCGATCTCCCGGTCATCCAGGTGCTGTCGTCAGCCGACGAAGGGCAAGCCAATCAGCTGATGCGTCGGCTCAAGGACGGCGGCTATCGCGCATTCCTGTCCCCGGTCGAGGTCGATGGTCGGACGATGTATCGCGTACGGGTTGGCCCCTACGGAAAAGAAGAGGACGCGGCGCGCGAAGCCGACGTCCTGAGGCGCACCTTCCGCGTCGACACCTGGATCACCACGAACTAGACGGCGCGCGTGATGAAAATCACGCGGGCCGTTTAGAACCACCCCGCACCTCCGGTCCAGAGGACCTCCGGTGCTCGATAGAGATCTTGAACTGGGCCGGTGTGTTCAGCGTTGGCGGCTTGCTGCTCAAGATTCTCGGGATCTGGCGTGGTGGAAGCAGACGAGCGCACTAGCTCTCCCAACCAGGATTCACGATCACACTGTCTTGTCATGCTGACGGAATGCCGGCCTGGATCTAGCGTTCGCAGCGGAGTTTCCGACCGGCATGGAGGAAGCATGTCCTGAGTCTGTCGAAGGAGACCTCGGTCGTGTTGCCAGGAGTTGCCGCCGCATAACCGTCGTTGCCAACAAACCCCAGAATCGTAGTTGGCGGGCCCTCGGCGGACTCGGGCAGGCGAGCGATCCAAGATCTCTGAGTTTCGGCGTGATGACTATCACGCACTCTGACTGGCACCACCCCGCACCTCCGGTCCAGAGGACCTCCGGTGCTCGATAGAGATCTTGAACTGGGCCGGTGTGTTCAGCGGGGACGCCTTGGTGTTCAAGATCTCTGGGGCCTGGCGTGATGACTATCCATCTCCCGCCGCTTGTCATCCTGACCATAGGCCGGAAGAGACGCTGGATAGCGGCGCAGAGTTCGCCCGGCCGGAGGGAAGGAACTCGGCCAGCTTGTTTCGAGGTCCACCGCACTACCGTCGTTGACGACGCCATAGGTAGGCGGTCGGCATCGCCAGACGTTCTGATGGGTTGCCGCGGTCGACGGACGTCTCGAGCGCACTCTCGCCTCCCGCCCCCGGCTAGGATCCATCAGGCGCCACCGCCGCCTTACCCCCAACCTTCGAGAGTCCGACCACAAAGCTCATCCATGAAGAGCACACCACAGCTCCGGGGGGACGCCGATCCAACGGCGACGAGCCCGCCACCCACCGACCGCACGACACTGCTCGCGGGTCTCGTCTCGGCGTCGCTCGCCGGCCTGCTCTGGGGCCTGGCTCACGCCAGCGAGACGAGCTTCGTCCTTCCGTGGGTCGGCCTGGTTCCCTGGCTCGCCTGGATTTCGCTGAGAGCACGGCACCCTGGCGGCGGCCTCGCAGTCCTGGGCTTCTCGTGGCTCTCTGGCGCGCTCAGCTGGATCGTGCAGATGCCGTGGATCGGGCACACGCTGAGAAACTTCGGCGACATGCCAGCGGTGGTGGCGGTCGCCCTGCTGGTTCTCTTGTGCCTCTATCTGGGCCTCTACCACGTGGCTTCGGGCTGGCTCTTCTG
>JANQPS010001224.1 GCA_028285365.1 Thermoanaerobaculia bacterium
GGTTGGTGCCGTCGAGACGTCTCATCGGCTCGTCGTAACGAAAGCCGAACATGTCACCGGCGATGCCGACTTCGTTGGCGTCACCATTCCACAAGAACAACACGCGCTCGCCGTCGATGAGTGGACCGTCGAGACCGTCCAGGAGCTCGGCCACTGCACTCCTCTGGTCTTGTCCTTGCTCAATCGCCTGGCTCAAGGCCTCCAGCTCTGGGGGGAGGGACTCCGTTTTACGGTCGGTAGTGCGAACCGAGCGCAACAGGTCGACTCGCGCCATCTCGGTGAGGCTCCTGACGTAGAACGCGTCGTCCGAGTAGCTGGGTGGCGTCCACACGAGGTCGTCGAACACTGTGACCTGGACGAGCTCGTTCCAGCCTTCGGGATCGGCAGTGCCCAGGTGCGCGGTGCCTTCGTTCTTCGAGACCACGAACAGGTGGCCCTCGATCGCCAACGGGAAGCCGTCGCCTGGCGCACGCGATCGCCACAGCTCCTCTCCGGACCCGATGTCCAGGGCGCTCAAGAAGCGACTCGTGAAGCCGTAGACGGTCTCACCCCAGACCGTGGGTGGGCTGTAGCTGCGGGTCATGGTGCGGTTGACGCCCAGGACCTCGACGGCGAGAGATTCGTCCTCGCGAACCACGATCTGCAACACCGTCGAACGCTCGTTGTCGTGTTTGACGAAGAGCCGATCTCCTCCGACCGGGAGGGGTGAGGAGGACTCGGCACCAAACTCGCCCTGACCGCCGTGGGTGTGGCTCCACAGCTCTTGGCCTGTCGCCGGGTCGATCCCCACGACGCTGGTAGAGCCGATCGCGACGAGCTGTCGCCTCCCAGCCAGCTCGGTCACGATCGGCGACTGAGCGTAGTGACGATCCTGAAACGTGCGCCAGCGAACGTCTCCCGAGGACGCCGCGAGCCCAACCAGCGCACCTTCCGCACCACCGGCCTGGACGATCACGACGTCGCCCTCGACGACAGGTGAGGTCGAGAAGCCGTAGATGGGGCGCTCGCTTCCGAGATCGTCGACCAGATGCATCGACCAGAGCAGCCGTCCGGAGCTCGAGTCCAGCGCAACCAGCTGGCCCGCCGTACTCACGACAAACACACGGCCCTGGGCGATCGCCGGAGTCGAGATGGGGCCGTCTTTGGAGCCGCCCATGCCTACGGTCATGGGACCGAGATCCGCGGTCCAGCGGTCGCTTCCGGTCCTCGTGTCGAACGCCAGCACGAGATCCCGTTGTCCGTCCGAGGTGGCGGTGACCGCCGTGTCCCCGGCGACTGCGATCCCCGAGTAGCCGCTGCCGACCTCTCGATGCCAGCGCACGCTCAGCTGGAGATCACCACTGCCCTTCGGCAAGCCCGTCGCAAGCTGGCCGTTGCCGTTAGGACCCCGGAAGCCCGGCCAGTCGGATGAAGCCATGGAACTGCTGGGACTCGTGGCGAGAACGAGAGTCACGAGTGTCAGGAGCACGAGGGGTAGCTGCGGTAGCTGCGCAACGGGCTTCGTGAGCATTGGGCTGGACATCTGGGCGTCTCCGGAGAGATGCAGAGCCAATCGACGAGACTCGCTCCACAGTGGGGTCGGCAGCATAGCGAGCTGCTTCGGCGGCGCAAGATCTGTGGCCGGATAGCGGCGCTCCGTACCTGCAGAACTAGGCAGAAGTCCTGAGGGAAGCTTCTTGCCAATCTGGCTACTCTCGCTTGTTGTGCAGGTGCCCGCGAGAGGCTCGGCCACGACTCCTGGACGAGGAGTGGTGTGGTCTGAGCCTCGCGGGTCTTCGAGACGTCTCGACATCGTGTGAGCTCTTCATCGTGGGACTCGCGACCGCTATCGGCATGACCATCGGAAATCGCTCCACGTCATCGGCTCCTTGGCCGTCTGCTGGATCTGCGGATCGGTTTGGGCTTCTCGCACCAGCTCTCAGGGCTACGGTGCTCTGGTGCGTGGTTGCTGTGGCCAGCTCGAGTTTCCTCGGCCTCCCAGCTCTGGGGCAGTCGACCGAGCCAATGCAGAGTGCTCCGCCGTCGGCGCAACGTTTGCTCGCAGTCATGGACGTGGCCATGAGGTCGAGTCTCTTGACTCGGTCGAATCGAGCTCGGATCGACCTGGAGCTGAGCGCAGCCACTGCCGACAGGGCGCTTTCGAGCCCTTCCGTCTCCTGGCATGGCGAAGGTTTCGGCTCTTCTCTCGAGCGCGAGCTCAACGGCATCGACTACTACACCTTCGTTCAGCCATTTCGCATGCCTGGGTCCGGCACGAGGCAGCTGCGGCAGGCGAGCAATGCCTGGAGTGAGGCGTCGCGCAGGGCCGAGCGGGTGGAGAGTGCGTCGACGGGAGCCTTGCTGTGGCTGGCGCTGGCAACAGAGGTCGAAGCCAGGGGTGTCCTCGAGGCCCGTGTGCGGCGCATCGACCGTGCTCTCGAGCTCTACAGGTTGCGCCTCGAGGTGGGAGAGGTCGCCGGTTCGGAGGTGCGACAGCTCGAGCTGCAGCGCGCTCAAGATCTGGCGCGTCTCAGTGGAGTACGGCGCGAGCTGGAAGGCCACCGTGCCGCGCTCGCGTCCATGCTCGGGGTGGAGGTCGCCATCCCGGAAGCTGGTGATCTCGAGCGTGTCGCGCGATGGTTGTCGGAGCGAGCGCAGCCGTCTACGGCTCCACTGACGCAAGCGGAGCCGCCTCTGTTCGAGCGAGTGGAGCGCGATCTGGAGCTGGCCGAGGCCCGCGGTCGTGTCGACGAGCGATTGGCGTGGGGAGAGCCTTCGGTGGCCCTGGATTGGGAGCACGTTCCCTCGCTCGGAGGCATGCCGTCCATCGACGCCCTCGGTATCGAGCTCTCGATCCCACTGCCGATAGGCCGAGGCTTCAAGGCGAGGAGAGCGAGTGCTCGAGCGGCGGTGCGTAACGCAGAAGCCGCGGCGGCTCTCGAACGCCGATCTCTCGAGCAGCGCGTCGCGAGGGCTCTCGAGAACGAGCAGGAGGCGCGCGCCCTGCTGGCCGAGCTCGCTGGGCTCAGCGAGCGCCTGCCGTCGATCGAGAGCTCCTTGCTCGAGCAGTTTCGGCTCGGCGCGGTTTCTTATCTCGTCTTTCTCGACGGACTCTCCCGCCTCGACGATCACCGCCTTCAAGAGTCGCGATTGCGCCACGACCTGCTGCGTTATCGACTCGAGCGCGCGGCCCTTCTTGGTGACCCGTCGATATTCCCGTTCCCCAGAGACGCATTTCGTGAGGCTTCGGCCGCTGACGAGAGGGACACACCATGATGATTCCTGTGCTGGCCTTGGCTCTTCTTGTCGCTACCGACGGCGACCCGGCCCGTCCTTCGCTCGAGCTCAGCCCGGACGAAGAACGACGAGCCGGGATTGCGCTCGAGGTCGTTCGCGAGCGCTCGTATCGTCGGGAACTGCGGGTGATCGGGGAAGTCGTGCGCTCGCCCGGTACGACCCATCCGGTCCGCACGCTGGTGGAGGCACGCGTCGAGGAGCTTTTGGTGTCTCCTGGAGATCGGGTCTCCGCTGGCCAGGAGGTCATGATTCTCCACGCGCACGATCTCCACGTCCTTCAGTCGCGCCTGCTTGCCGCTCTGCAGGGATTGCGGCTGGCTGAGAATCACCTCGCGGCCGGCCGCAGACTCCTGGAGATCGAGGGAATCGCCCGCATCGAGGTCGAACGACGCGAGCAGGAGGTGCTCGAGGCACGACTCGAAGTGCAGGCCGCCAGAATCGAACTGCACGAGCTCGACCTCACCGATGAGGAGATCGATAGCCTCGTCGATGTCGATCCCGAGCACGACGAGATGCATCCCCTCTTGCCGCTGCGCGCGCCGGTGAGCGGAATCGTTCTCGAAACTCCGATTGCCGAGGGAACCTGGATCGAGCCGTTCGAGGAGTTACTGCTGATCGGCGATCCGGACCGCCTGGAGCTCGCGTTGCAGCTCACGCCGGACGCTGCGGCCAGCGTTCGGCGAGGTGACGTCATCGACTTCAGACCCGTCGGGAAGGTTCCGTGCGAGTGCAGCGCGAAGGTGTTGACTCGAGTTCCGCAGGTCGATCCCGAGACGCGCACCGTGACCATCCGAGCCGACATCGTCGAGCGCACCGCCCTCGTGTTGCCCGGAGTTTTTGTCGAGGGTGTCGTCCGTGCAGGGGCGTCGGCAACCACGCGGACTTCGCTGCCGGAGAGTGCGGTCGCCCGCGTCGACGGTGCCGACCACGTTTTTGTCGTCACTGGCGAGCGGCGCTACGAGCCTCGCGCCGTCGAGCTCGGGAGTTGGAGTGACGGTCGCTACGAAGTACTGAGCGGGGTTGACGCCGGCGAGACGGTGGTCGTCGAGGGCGTCCTGCTACTCAAGTCGCGTCTCGTGCGTGGGCAGGAGGGCGGCGGGTGAGACGGCTCGTCGACACAGCCCTCGAGCATCGTGTCGTCGTGCTGCTGTTGGCCGGCTTTGTCGCCGTTGCTGGCATCCAGGCGTTGCGCACGATCGCGATCGATGCCTTCCCGGACGTCACCAACATCCAGGTGACCATCATTTCTCATGCGCCGACCTTTTCGCCGCTCGAGGTGGAGCAGCTGGTCACCTATCCGATCGAGCAGGCCTGCGCCGGGTTACCGCACAGCACGCAGGTGAGGTCGTTGTCGAAGTTCGGGTTGTCGATGGTGACCGTCGTCTTCGAAGACGGTACCGATATCTACTTCGCAAGGCAGCTCGTGATGGAGCGCATGCTCAGTGCACGCGAGGAGCTACCGGAAGGTGCAACGTCTTCCCTCGGTCCGATCTCGACCGGGCTTGGTGAGGTCTATCAGTACACGCTGCAGAGTCCGTCGCGTGACCTCATGGAGTTGCGCACCCTCCAGGACTGGGTCGTACGGCCCATCCTGCGGACGACGCCCGGTATTGCCGGCGTCGACTCGTTCGGCGGCTTCGTCCGTCAGTACCACGTGATCGCCGAACCGGCGGCACTGCGCCGCTTCGGGGTCTCGATCGAGGAGCTGGCCGAAGCAGTTGCTGCCAACAACGGTGTTGCGGGCGGAGCGTACGTCGAGCGCGGTGGCGAGCAGTTTGTCGTTCGTGGTGACGGATGGGTGCGTAGTGAAGACGATTTGCGCAATACCGTGGTTGCCTACCGCGATTCCCTACCGGTCACGCTCGAGCAGTTGGCCACGGTCGAGCTCGGGTCGGAGATTCGTCAGGGCGCCATCACGCGCAACGGCGAAGGGGAAAGTGTCGCGGGGATCGTGCTCATGCTTCGTGGCGCTTCAGGTCGCGAGGTGGTCAGCGGTATCGAGGAGCGCATGGAGACCGTAGCCGCGAGCCTTCCGGACGATGTCGAGATCGTGCCGTTCTACAACCGCTCTGATCTGGTCCAGACATCGCTCGGCACTGTCAGGCGCGCGCTTCTCCAAGGTGCAGGCCTGGTCGTTCTGGTCTTGTTCTTCTTCATGGGGCGCGCTCGCTCGGCCCTGCTGGTCGCGCTGCAGCTCCCGCTCGCAGCTCTCGCAACGTTTCTCGCCATGCGCTGGACTGGCCTCTCTGCCAATCTGATGACCCTCTCGGGTCTGGCGATTGCCATCGGCATGCTCGCTGACGGGGCCATCGTGCTCGTAGAAAACGCCGCCCGCACCGTCGATCGTGACGGGGCTCAGGGTGATGATCGTCTCTGGTTGGTACGAGTCGCAACTACCGAGGTCTTGCGCCCCATCGTCTTCGGCATTGCCGTGATCATCGTCGTCTTCCTCCCCATCGCGTCCCTACGGGGCATGGAAGGCAAGATGTTTGCGCCGCTCGCCTACACCATCGCGCTCGCACTCGGCTGTTCGTTGCTCTTGACCCTGACCGTCATGCCGGCGTTGGCCTCACTCGTCTTGCGCTCCGGTGGCGCCGCGTTTGGTGGTCGCCTTCCCGATCCGACGAAGTTGATTCTGGGCGCCTATCGTCCCCAGCTACGTTGGGCGCTCGAGCATCCGTGGTTGGTGGTAGGGGTTGCCGTGGCTCTGCTGCTGGGTGCGGCCCTCGTCGCGCCGACGCTCGGCACCGAGTTCCTGCCGTCGATGGATGAAGGCTCGATCGTGGTTCAGCCTTTCCAGATCCCGTCGGTCTCATTGACCGAGAGCATCGCCACCGTAGGTCGGATCGAGCGGGCGATCCTCGAGCTCCCGGAGGTGCGGCAGGTGGTGAGTCGCAACGGTCGCTCGGACATCTCCTCCGATCCAATGAGTGTGGCCGAGAGCGACATCTACGTCGAGCTGGGTCCGCGTTCCGAATGGACCACGGCTCGGAACAAGGCGGGATTGACGGCGGCGCTGCGCGAGAAACTGTCGGCGTTTCCCGGCGTCGAGCTCGGCTACACGCAACCCATTCAGATGCGGGTCGACGAACTGGTTTCGGGCGTCAAGTCCCAGATTGCGGTCAAGGTGTTTGGTGACGATCTCTCGAGGCTGGCCGATATCGGTGACGAGGTGGCAGGGGTGCTGTCGAGCATCGAAGGTGCAGTCGACCTCAAGGTCGAAGCGGTCGAAGGCCTCGGTTATCTCGACATCGCGATGAATCGGGAACGCATGGCTCGACTCGGGATCTCGGTCCACCAGGTTCAGGAGCTGATCGAGACGGCCATGGGGGGCCGCGTCGTGACCACGGTGCCGGAGGGCGACCGGAGGGTCGACGTGGTGGTCCGACTGCCTCGCGAGTTCGTGGCGCGTGTCGACAACCTGCGCAGCTTGCCGCTCGCGACACCTTCGGGAGAGAGGGTCGAGCTGCGCGAGGTTGCAGACGTGACGTTGGGTGAAGGGCCCGCTCAGATCTCGCGCGAAGACGGGAAGCGGCGCGTGGTCGTCGAGCTCAATGTGGTCGGTCGCGACATCGGTGGTTTCGTGACCGAAGCTCAGCGGCGAATTGCCGATGAGGTGAATCTTCCCGTCGGTTACTTCGCCCTCTGGGGTGGTCAGTTCGAGCAGCAGCGGCGGGCCATGGCTCGACTGGGTGTCATGGTGCCGGTGACGCTGGTGCTCATCGTCGTGTTGCTCTACCTGAACTTCGGGGAACTGCGTCCGGTCGCTCTCATCCTGGTGAACATACCGTTGGCGCTCGTTGGGGGCGTTTTTGGGCTCAAGCTCTCGGGTCTCTATCTCTCGGTGTCCGCTTCGGTGGGCTTCATTTCGCTCTTTGGCATCGCGATCCTCAACGGACTGGTCATGATCGAGTTCTTCCGACGCGAGGAGACAGAAGGCCTCTCGCACCGTGAAGCTGTGGTCCAAGGAGCGGAGCTCAGGCTGCGCCCGGTTCTCATGACGGCGTCGACGACGGCCCTCGGGCTGCTGCCCCTGGTCTGGGCGAGCGGGGTTGGATCGGAGGTCCAGCGTCCGCTAGCCGTCGTTGTCGTGTCGGGAGTCGTGACGTCGACCGCTCTGACCCTGGTCGTTCTCCCCGTTCTCTACGATCGTTTTGGAGGCCCCTTTCGGCGGGCCGAGAGCGTCACCGGGAGACGGGACCAGCTCGCCGCTTGAGGCCGTCATGTCGCCACGACTTCGGCGAGTGGCGTATTCTCAGAGGTCACCAATCCACAATCAGACCGGATCACGCTCTAGGGAGGCAGATGATGCACGACTCTCGCGGCCACCGAAATCGATCGTTGACGATTGTCCTGGCACTCGTTTTGGCGGCTCCAGCTGTCCTTGTATCCCAGAGCGGGTCCGGTCGCCCCGATCTCTCGGGCACGTACGATGCCTCGACGCTCACCCCGCTCGTGCGCCCCGCTGAGTTTGGTGACCGCTTCGAGCTCACGGAAGCCGAGGCCGCTGAGATTGCGAGGAGAAAGGCCGAGCTCTACGCCGCGGACCAGGCACCGAGTGATCCCAACCGCGAAGCCCCACCCAAGGGCGGAGTTGGCGTCTTCGACCCAAGCCTCGACGGCGCCGGCGGTGGCAGTGGCGGATACAACGGTTTCTACATGGACCCGGGCCAGAACGTCACCAAGATCGACGGCAAGTTCCGTACCTCGATACTCGTCGAGCCGGCGAACGGCAGGATGCCGTCGCTGACCGAACAAGCCAAGGCGCGACGCTCCGAGCAAGCTGTGTTTGCGAAACCCAACACTGGCACGGCATGGTGGCTCGATCTCGACATCGGACCCTACGACGACATCGAGCTGCGTCCCAACGCCGAGCGCTGCTTGCTGGGCTTCTCTGGCGCGACGCCCACCTTCCCTTCGCTCTACAACAACTTCAAGCGCATCGTGCAGACCGACACGCACGTGATGATCCTCATCGAGATGAATCACGACGCACGCATCGTGCGTCTCCAGTCTGAGCATCCGCCCGAGGACATCACGACTTGGCTGGGCGATTCGATCGGCTGGTGGGAAGACGACACTCTGGTCATCAAGAGCAAGAACTTCCGGCCCGGGACTCAGGGTCGTGGAGGCACGGAGACGTTGACGGTTACCGAGCGCCTGAGCAAACAGCCCGACGGCGACCTTCTCTATCGCTTCACGGTCGAAGATCCTTCGGTGTGGACCGAACCCTGGACGGGCGAGTACCTCTGGCGTACGACCGACGAGAAGGTCTACGAGTACGCCTGTCACGAAGGCAACTATGCGATGGGTAACATCATGCGCGGCGCACGCCTTCTGGAGCGCGAGGCTCAGGCCGCGAACTCGGCACAAGATTGAGCGCACACCAGGAGCCGATCGGGGCATTCGAGTGAAAGAACGCGAAGCGCACCTGGTGCATCAGACGCGCAGGTGCGCGCCTCTTCTGCTGGTTCTCTTGGCGCTCGCGCCGCTCGTGGCGCGGGCCCAGGAGACGGATTGGCTGCCGACCCAGGTGGGTGAGGCGCTTGCCACCCAGCTAGCCCAGAGGCTCGAGAGCAAGAGTCTGGGTGATACCGAAACTCGTCTCGAGAATTCGGGACGGATGGTCGGCGCCATGAAGTCTCAGATCGAGGAGCTCGGAGAACAGGGGATTCTCGAAGCTGCCCCGCTTCTCGAGGGTGTGCCGCTCCCGGCCGTCGAACAGAAACATCTCGACGCCATGTCGCGCCTTCAGGTCTGCAACATGGTGGCCATGCTGCAGCATCACGACCCCGCCTTCGACGGTGACACGAATGCCACGATGACGGCGATTCTCGGGCTAACCTCGGTCACCATGGCGGTGGTCTACCTACGCTCGCCGTTTCTCGAAAGCGGGGGTGACGAGTCCCAGATCGAAGCAACCCTGGCGGGGCCGGGCATGGAGCCGGTGTTGGCTGCTGTTCGTGACGACTCGGAGACGCGCGCGCAGGTCGAACAGGAGTGTGGCGAGGTGATCTTCGAGTTGGTGGCCTTCTTGAACGAGGCCTAGCGTCCGACTCGATTCGAAGTCGTGCGGAAGCCTTCGCTGCCGTCTGGTCGCTAGGAAGAGAGCCGGTTGCCGAGCAGGCGACCGTAACGTTGTGCCGAGGATTCGATTTCGCGTCGCCCTGACAAACCGCGCATCGAGCTCCGCGACGGCTCGCTCGACCTTCTGATCCTGTTCCAAGACCGGAAACTAGCAACCTAGCCGGACGATCCAGGCTCCGGGTCGATCTCGATGATGCGGATCCAGTCGAACGCGGCAGCGAGAGCACGTTGGTCTGTAGAGCCCTCGATCACGTCGGCCGGTCGCTCGGTCTTGGCGAAGAAGAGTCGCAGAACGTCGTGCTCACGGGCCCAGACGTCTGCAGGAATTCTGATCTGGATCTGGTTCCACTCCGGCTCGAGGGCAACTCGCTCGATGAACTGATCGCCGAGCCAGAAGTCGATCATCTGGTCGGGACTCTCCGCTGAGCCCGGGTAGATGAACGGTCGGACGCGTGTCTCGACGATGACGGTCCTGGGTTCGCCGATCGGCAGAGCGACACGCGCCTCTCGACCGACCGCCCACTGCATGTTGAGGCCTGGACTCCGCTCGACGAACGACCAGCCAATGCCTTGCATTGGCCAAACGGCGTGCCCGAAGTCGAGGAGTTGGCCTGCAGAGGCAAACCGTTCCTCGAAGAAGCGGCCTTTCTCACCCGACAGGCGGGTAGCAAACAGGTCCAGGAGGTTGGGAAAGTAGAACAGGGAGAACTGCTCTGCGCTCTGTTTCCAGATCGGCACGAAGTTGTGCATCCACGTGCGCGCGTTGTCTGAGCCGCGCACACCCGCCGAGAGCAGCCAACCGCGTGGCCGCTCGTCGAGCACGTCCTGGCCCAGGTCAGCTCGCTCCCAGATCTTGATGAATTCGACCTGTCGGTCGCGCTGCTCGAGGTAGTGCCCTAGGCACACGATGGCCCAGTCGGTCGAGACCAGGATGGGCTCGTCGGGCAGGACCATGTCGTCCACGAACTCTGCGATGGCCCGCCAGTCGAGTCTCGCATGAGGATGGGCGAGGGCTGGCCCATAGTTGGGTTGGACGACGACGCCAATGCCGGCGAGCGCCGCAAGGTAGCGCAGTCCTTTGGGACGACGGCGGGGTAAGACGCGGTGCGCGATGTGCTCGCCCAGTGCAGCAAGCGCCACCACTCCGAGACAGACCAGCAACAGAAATGCAGGCTGTGCCGTCGACGTGTAGCGGATGTGGTACCAGCGGCCCGTCGACACGAGCGCGGCAACCGACAACGCTGCCGGCAACACGAACATCCCCAGCGCGATCAGGGCCAGCTGCCACCGCGAGGCACCATCTTCGTAGCGCGTCCTGGGTCTGATGAGCACCGAAAGAAGGCCAACCAGTGCGAGAAAGAACAGAAGACCTGCTCGCTCACCGACGTGAAACGACGGGATGCCCGCAGTGGTCATGCTGGAGGCGAACCTCTTGAGGGACTCGCCGCTGAGCGGTGACTCGAACGTCGGCGCTTCGGTGATGTCCTTTTGCACCTCTCGCAGCTCGAGTGTGGGGAGATTCTGTTGTGATCGGGTCAGGTAGAGCGCGCCGCACAACAGAAGAGCCGCGGTCAGACTCGCCAACAAGATGAGGAGATTCGTGCGGACAAGACCGCGACGCTCGAGATTCTCTGGCTCCTGGTCGTCGCGACTCGCCGAAGCGGGCCCCAGTGTCGGCAGCACCATCAAGCCGGCGACCACGGCGGCTGACGCCATGAGGGGGAGGGCATGGATGCCGACATAGGCTCCGAGCAGACAGAGCAACGTGATGGCAACAACGCAAGCTCGACGCAGTGCCACCGGTCTGGCTGCTCTCGCCAGACAGTAGATCAGGGCAATCGCAAGCCCCATCAGCAGGTAGTAGGGCCGACCTTCTCTCGAGTAGAAGACGTGCAGGGGTGAGACGGCCAGGGCCAGAGCAGCCGAAAGCACGAGGATCGTACGGTGCTTCTTCGGTACAAAGGCGCCGACTGCCAGTCCGAAGAGGGGAACGCTCAGAGTCCCGACGAGTGCCGGGCCAATTCGAACCCCGAGATCACCTGGTGCAACGACCTGGCCGAGCGCCTGCAGCGCATAGTAGAGGGGACCGTTTTCTGCGTAGCCTCCGGTCTCGCGCATGCCGAGCAAGAAGAGCCATGGCTGAGTCCAGTCCAAGGCTTCCGTGACCCGCAGGTGCAGGATCTCGTCGAGCCAGAGAGAGGGAACGCCGAGATCGTGCCAGCGCAGATAGCCTGCGAAGGCCGTGATGGGGACCAGCAAAAGTGCAGTGACGCGCCACGGCTCACGGTCCTCGGTGGGGCTGCTGTCTGACTCCTGCGAAGAGCTCATTGGCGAGTGGACGGCGACGAGTCTGAGGGCAGAGGGAGTCGGTGCGCCAGCTCGCATCCCCGGAGTCGCTCCAGGGATGGGAACCGGCTGCTGCGCTAGTGCCTTGCGAGGCCGACCGGCACAGCGACGTCGACACTGCGGCCGCGACGCAGGACCTCGAGCTCGACCTCGTCTCCGACTCGGGTCTCGTCTTTCGCTCGATCGAGCGAGGCGTTGCTGGCGGGCCGACCGTTGATCGCCGTGATGACGTCGAACTTCTCGAGTCCGGCGCTGCGGGCCTCTCCCCGACTGGTCAAGCCAGTGACCAGCAAGGCGTCGTGGCGGTCGATTCCGAGTTGGGCAGCGAGCGCCTGGTCGGGACGCGAGACGTAGACGCCGATCACCTTGCGCCCCTGGCTCTCGGCCAGTCGGTCACCAAGTCCGCTCGGTAACAAGACGGTGTCGATGACGTGGATGATGCCGTTGCTGGTG
>JANQPS010001240.1 GCA_028285365.1 Thermoanaerobaculia bacterium
TGGTACGCCCTATTCCGAGAACTGCGATCCCTTACGAAGTCGGTTCCCGCAGAACAGCTACGTCACGGTGGCCCAGCAAAGGAGCTGGTCGACGTACTAGTACGGGCGCTCAATGATGGGCTGCGGCCCCACCTCACGAGGTGGCAGGCCCGGTTTCGGGCGTGGGAGGCTGCGCAACCAGACGACGCTGACAGAAGCCCCCAGGAGCTGCAGAGAGAATTCCCCGACTATGATCCACTCTTGGCGGATCTACGCCTAGTGAACGATCAGCTCGTTGGCTTTGCCCGAGCACTCGACCAGATCGTGAAGGGTAGATCAAAGGGAGGTACAGATGCCTAAGCGCAAGGTATTCATCTCGTATCACCACGACCACGACCAGGATGAGGTCGAGGCTTTCCTCGATGAGTTTGGGGACAGCTTCATCGCAAAGGTAATTGGAGTCAGCGACGACGACGACTTCATCGACAGCAAAGACAGTGACTACATTATGCGTCGGATCCGCGAGAAGTATCTCACGGACTCGACGGTGACGATCGTAATGATTGGTTCCTGCACGTGGTCGCGGAAGTACATCGACTGGGAGATCGCTTCAACTCTAAGAGATGATACAAATAACAAGAGGAGCGGGTTGCTGGCGATAACGTTGCCATCTGAGGCCGATGGGTCAAAAAACTGCCAGCACGGCTCAAGGACAATGATGAGCGGGATGCCGACGGTAAGCAAGTCGGTTACGCGAGATGGATGAAGTACCCGAAGAGTAGCGCAAGCCTAGAGTCGTGGATTGAAGATGCCTACGACCAACGGGAGGAGACGCCGGACAACACCCGAGACCTTAGAGAGCGCAACTCAACATGTTAAGGACCGAGGAACGGCTTCACTAGACATGCGGAGGATCTTCATCTCATTCCATCAGACTGATGCGGACGAGGTTGGCAGGCTCAAGCTCACATTGTTGCCATTCTTTGATGAAATCCGGACGCTTGGAGCTAGTGAACTAGGCGCCGATCTCGACGAACGGATCAACAGCGAGGACGCCGAGTACGTCATGAGCCAGATTCGAAGCCGTTTCATATCTGGGACGACCTGCACGATCGTTGCAGTCGGCCGGTGCACTTGGGCGCGGCGATATGTCGACTGGGAGATTGCCGCCACTATGCGAAACAACCCGACCGATCCCAGAGGTGGGATATTCGCCATGCAGCTGCCGTCTGCGGCCAACAGCGGCTGGATACAGCTGCCCGAACGGCTCCGCAGGAACATCCACTGGGACAGTCAAGGCGTCCAGTCTGGATACGGTCGGTTCTTCACACCTCAGAGCGCACCCAGTGTGCCCGAGCTTGTTGAGGCGGCGATCAGACGCGCGGCAACGATCGACCCAGTCCCTGGGTCACTCATTGGACTGCGCAAGCGAAACGCTCCCTGTCCGTAACACTCAGAGTCGCACAAGACCGAGTAGGCGACGGAGAGACACAGAAAGACAGGCCTCTGGCTGAGCGAAGCCTGGCGGTCGTCGCGCTTCACATTGCCCGCCAGGCATTTGCTCGGACGAGGCTCGCTGAGCGAACTAGCCCTCAGATCGCGTCGAGCCAGCGTTGGTTGTGCGGTGGCGAAGCGGCGATGTCAAACAATGTGGATCGGATACGGCCCGATGCCGGCATCGACCTGCCGAACGACCAGTAGGGCGTCAACGGCCCGGACCGGCTCACCCGTCGCGAACTCGTGCTCATACGCGCCGATGACCTTCTGCACCACCGGATCGTCCGGCAAGGCCTCCTTCAGCACATCGAGGGTGGCCTCGAACACCGGAATGGCGATACCACGAATCTCCTGTTCGGAGTCCTTGGCAACCATCGGCTCGAGCGTCTCGATTAGTGCCTCCACGCGGCGCTTGGCTTCGTATGGATAGTCGCTGCTCACAACCTTCCCCCACTTACTACCGTCCGTCGCATGGGCAGCGGTTGCTCACCGCGGTCTGCCATGACGCTGACAGCAAGCCGGTTCAAGGACCTTGTCGCCGCTGATTCCACCGACCTGTTGGCCGCTCGGCCCGAGCACCTGGCTCTGCTGACCTGTAGCGGTCGACCGTTCTTGGTGTATCCGAGTACCACGACTCCTACCCCTTGGGCGGGAACGGATCGTTGCCGTAGCTATTTCGCTCGCCGATGGTGCCGTCACGCTTGTGGATGATGTGTTCGGTGTTCTCTCGTCGTGCCGTGTCTCGGCCGGCGGCTTGGGCTTCAGCCTTGGTGTCGTACACCTTGCTGACCCGATCCGAGCCGGCCCTGCGGTTCGCCCAGCCCTCGCCATGAGGAACGGTGTGGACTTCTGGCTTCTTTGCCACGGTTCATCTCCTTCGATGTCGTCGGGAGGCCTGTCCGCAATCAAGCCTACGAAGGCGGTGTGACAGGTCTGACGCGATCATCCTCCCCCACGCTCGCGAACGTGCCTGGGGTAGACGGTTCGTGAGCCTGCGAGGCCGGGCGGACATCGTGGGCGTGCTGCCGTCCAAGACTGACCCGGGCGACGCCCACTCGGGGGGCGCGACCCGTTCCACGGCTGTGACGAGTGATGCCGTGAACGACGTAGCACCATGGTTGAGTAGGAGCTGGCGCAAAGGGAGGTTGGCGCCATGGCGGGAGTGTTGGCAATCGTCGGGGTTTCAGGTAGTGGTAAGACCCACCTCATCAAGGCGTTGTGCACCAATAGAGGCTTCGAGAGGATCCCGTCGGTTACGACCCGAGCCCCGCGGCCGGACGAGATCCCGGGGATAGACAAGCAGTTCGTCGCTGAACCTGAGTTCGCCAACCGTGAGGCCGCTGGTGAGCTGACCTGCGTCGCGGAGATCTACGGGGCGAGGTATGGGCACGACGCGCAGTCAATCGACGCGTCGTCTGGTGTAGCGGTGGTCGAACTCGCGGCCAAGTCAGTGGACGAGTTTGCGGCCCGCTTCCCCGGCGCTCAGATCCTTGTGGTCCGGCCAGCTGCCGGCTCGGAGGCTCGGGAGGCGGTCAGCCGACGTGAGTCCGATGGAACCCACGCTGAAGAGCGGATGGCTGAGAACGTGACATCAGTGGACGGTCGCGCGGCGGTCTTCACGAATCGCTACGACGCAGCGTCCGAGGCCGAGTTCATCGCTCTCGCGCGATCCCTCTGCGGGACTTAGTTTCGGCCCGTGGGCCTTCCGGACCGACAGAGTCAACCGCTTGATCGACATGCCTCGTGGCCGTCGCCGGTGGGTCGGCTTTCGAGGAGGCCTTCGAAGGCCTTACTTCCGAAGTGTGCGCCAAAGGGTCTGTAGCTCGGCGAGCTCGTCAGCGTCAGCCTCCTCGGGCCGGGACTCTCGCATCGGTTCCTCCGATTGTCTCGCTGCTCGCTCCGCCTGCTTGCGCGTTGGCCTGAGAACTCGGTCGACGAGAGTCATAACGGGCTCCTGAGCTGGTCCGGCTGGAGGCACCAGAGGGTAGTCCAGTGGCTGCGT
>JANQPS010001249.1 GCA_028285365.1 Thermoanaerobaculia bacterium
CTCCATCGAGTGGTGCCGGTCAGGCTGGTTGATAGGAGACCGCAGAGATGGCTATCGATATGTCACACGACCACTCCAAGACGACCAACGATCCTTCGCTCAATCCCTCTCTCGATCGTCGCCTGTTCGTTCAGGCCTCGGCGCTGGCCGGGGGTGGACTCCTCCTCGGAGCGCGACTGGACCTCACTGGCGCAGCTCATGCAGCCGCGGCTGATGCCGGTGCGTCTCTCAGCGCTTACGTGAGTCTCGCTGCAGACGGCTCCGTGTCCATAGTCGCTCAGAACCCGGAGATCGGTCAGGGCGTCAAGACGATGCTGCCGATGCTCATAGCCGAAGAGCTCGACGTCGACTGGAACCGGGTGCAGGTCGAGCAAGGTGACCTCGACACCAAGAACTTCCGTGGCCAGATGGCTGGCGGCAGCATGGCCACACCCATGCACTGGGAGTCCATGCGCCGCGTGGGCGCGACGGGTCGCGCGATGCTCGTCGCGGCGGCAGCGAAGAAGTGGGGTGTCGATGCTGGCGAGTGTGAGACCGAGGCCGGCGTGGTGCGTCACTCCAAGAGCTCTCGCGAGGCGACCTACGGCGAGCTGGCGGCGGATGCCGCCCAGGTGACCGCCCCGGATCCGAAGTCGCTGCCGCTCAAGGACGCGAAGGACTACAAGATCATCGGTCAGCGTCTACCGGGTGTCGACAACCCGAAGCTCTTCACGGGACAGCCGCTCTTCGGCATCGACACCGAGGTCGAAGGCATGGTCTACGCGGCGATCGAGCGATGCCCGGTACCCGGCGGCAAGCTCGCGAGCGCCGATCTCGCGGCCGCCAAGGCCGAGCCCGGCGTGGTCGATGCGTTTGCGATCGAGGGGCAGGGAATCCCTGCCGGAGTTGCCGTTCTCGCCGACTCCTGGTGGACGGCCAAAGGGGCTCGCAAGAAACTCAACGCCACCTGGGACGAAGGCGAGATCGCCAGTCGCTCGAGTGAGGGCTTCGCCCAGCAGGCCGAAGAACTGTCCAAGCAGGCACCGGGCCGTTCTATGAAGAAGAACGGTGACCCCACGGCTGAGATCGCCAAGGCGTCAAAGACCGTGGAGGGGGCCTACTTCTATCCCTTCCTCGCTCACTCGCCGCTCGAGCCCCAGAACTGCACCGCGCACTTCAAGGACGGCAAGCTGGAGCTCTGGGCACCCACTCAGACGCCTCAGCAAGGAGCCGCACAGGTTGCCGGGGCTGTTGGGATCACTCCTGCCGACGTCACGCTGCATCTCACCAGGATGGGTGGCGGCTTTGGTCGGCGTCTCTACAACGATCCGCTCATCGAGGCGTCGCTGATCTCCAAGCAGGCGGGCAAGCCGATCAAGCTCGTTTGGACTCGCGAGGACGACACTCGCCACGACCTCTATCGCCCGGGCGGTTTTCACTACATGAAGGGTGCGGTCGACAAGAAGGGCAAGGCGCTCGCCTGGAGCGATCACTTCGTGACTTTCGGTGACGGCAAGCGGTTCGCAGACAGCGCCAACATGCGGTCTACGGAGTTCCCGCAGGCGTTCATGCCGCACTTCGAGCTGGCCGCGTCGATGATTCCGCTGGGGATCCCGACGGGTGCGTTGCGCGCGCCGACCAGCAACGCAATCGCGTTCGTCATCCAGTCCTTCATCGACGAGTTGGCTCATGCGGCCGGGCGCGATCCGCTCGAGTTCCGCCTCGAGCTCCTGGCGAATCCGATTGCCGAGCATGGCAAGCCGGGCCTCGATGCCGAGCGCACAGCGGGAGTGCTCGAGCTCGCCGCCGAGAAAGCTGGATGGGGCAAGACCGATCTGCCAAAAGGCACCGGCCAGGGTATTGCCTTCCACTACAGCCACCGTGGCTACTTCGCGGAAGTGGTGCAGGCTACCGTCAGCCAGGAAGGTGAGCTCAGCGTCGACAAGGTCTGGGTCGCCGGTGACGTCGGACGCCAGATCATCAACCCGTCGAGCGCCGAGAACCAGGTCGAAGGCGCGGTCCTCGATGGGCTGGGACAGGCGATCGAACAGGAGATCACCTTCGAAGGTGGCCGTACCAAACAGAGCAACTTCCACAACCTCAAGTTGCTGCGCATGGCTCAGGCACCGCCCATCGAGGTGCACTTCCTGAAGAGTGACAACTCGCCGACGGGATTGGGCGAACCGGCCCTACCACCGGCTCCGCCGGCGCTCTGTAATGCCATCTTTGCCGCTACCGGCAAGCGCATTCGCAGTCTGCCGCTCGCCAACCACGATCTCAGCTGGGCCTAGGTCGCTCACACCTGAGACGGAAACGCTTCCGAGCCCCGGTGGCCTTCGTTGGCTCCCGGGGTTTGGGGCTCCGTGATCGCTCCTGTGGGAGTGACTCAGGCAGGTCTCGGCCCAGAGGGCGAGTGAGCGAGGTCGCCAGGCCGGCTTCGCTCATCGATCCCGTGACCTCGAGCTGACGAGCCCGCTCAGTGGCCTCGTGGATCTGCACCGTTCCTTACTCACGAAAACGGCAGCGTGCGGGGTCCTGGTCTTCGATCGGATCCAAGCCGAGTCTGCCGCTCGCTCCTTGGTAACGCTATCCTCGGCGGACCTGCCGGCATGGTGACGGTCGTCCTATTGTGGTTGTCGTCCCATTCTGGTTGTCGTCACATTTTGGTTGTCGTCACATTGCGGTCAAAGGTCGTTCCCATGTACGTCCTCTTCATTCACGGTCCACCTGCGGCCGGCAAGTACACGATCGGAAAACTCCTGAGCGAACGGCTCGAGCTGCCGTTGTTTCACAACCACCTGGTGGTGGATGCGATCACGTCACTGTTTCCGTTCGGCACCGAGAAGTTCGTCGAGCTCCGAGCGAGCTACTGGCAACAGGCATTTGCCGCCGCGGCCGAGGCCGGGACTTCGTTCATCTTCACCTTCAACCCTGAGGCGACCGTTCGACCGGAAACGATCTCGGATCTGGTCCAGGCCGTCGAGACTCGCGGCGGCCGGGTGGTCTTCGTAGAGCTCGCCTGCCCGGAGGAGGTCGTCGCTGACCGTCTCGATAGCCCGAGCCGTCGCGAGTTCGGCAAGCTGACCGACCGTGAGCTCTTCCGACGACTGGTAGCTGACGGGAGCTTCGACTTCCCTGAACTGCCGAGCCCCGCCGTTGTCGTGGACACGAGTGCGCTTGCAGCCGAAGCAGCCGCGGACCTGGTCGTGCGTCAGCTGCAGCCTTACGTCGATGCGTCGTGAGTCAGCGGTTCAGGGTGGGTAGGGGCCAGGGTGGTGGACTAGGGTGACGCGACCTCGATGACCCGGCCTTCTTCCGCAGACTGGTAGGCGGCGTAGATCACCCTGACCACGTCGAGACCCAGCGCGCCATCGGCTTCCGGCTCTCGCCCCTCGAGCAGGTCACGCGCGAAGAAGCGGCACATGTCGAGCTGTCCGGAGGTCCAGTCTTCGTCGGGCATGGGGGTCGTCCAGCCGGCCCCGGAGTCGATCTTCTCGATGAGGTAGGCGTCGCCGAACACGCCGGGATCGGGAGCGTAAGCTTCGGCGAGGTTGTTGGGGCTGAGGTTGATGCGCAACCTACAGTTGTTGGCCATCAGCTCGAGGCGACTCTCCATGCCGCCGAGGACGTTGTCGCTGCCGAACGCAACGCCGCGCGAGCCGTCGTCGAAGCGGATCGTCACCGAGCCCCAGTTCTCGACGTCCTGCCAGCCCGTGGCGACATGAGTACGGTCGTGGTCGAGGTGCTCGATACGGGTGAGGTCGGCGACATCGGCGACCACTGCGGCAGGCAAGATCGCCCTTCCGGCCCGACGCATTCCTTCGATGCGCTTGAGATGGAGCATGGCCCCGATCGGGTGGGCTCCGAGTCGGAGAAGAGCGCCGCCGCCCGTGTGACGCCAGACCTTGGCGTACTCCGAGTGGGATCCTTTGTGACACTCACCGCCGCGCATTTCGAGCACCGTCGCCGCTCCGCGATCGAGCAGCTCGAGAGCTTTGCGGTAGGCGGGCGCATAGATCCAGTTCTCGCCATAGAAGAGCCGCACGCCGTGTCGACTGGCCGCGTCGATCATCGCGCGTGCATCGTCGGCGGCGACGTCGAGCATGTTCGCGCGCCGTCGAGA
>JANQPS010001250.1 GCA_028285365.1 Thermoanaerobaculia bacterium
ATCGATCACGTACAGGCTGCTCTCGGCCGGCGCCTGGGAGCGACCGTTCGAGACGCCATAAAGCACGTAGGACGCAAATCCCACCGTGACCTGAGTGACCGTCAGGATCAGAGAGATGACGAGCACCGAGCGAAGCGAGTGCCTTGGCATCATGAGCCGTTCCCCCTAGCGTTATGCTGCAACAGCTATGCTACTACAGCATAACCACCTGAGCCGGGGCGGCTCTTCATCCCGTCGGTGCAGTCCCTCCGACCTCGATTCCATCCAGCCACTCCGCGACAATGTCGGGGTTGGCCTCGATCCACTCGCGCGCGATCTCCGTTGCATCGACGTTCTCGCGAGCTCGGCGCAGGACCCATTGATCGATCGTCGCCGGATCGAAGTAGACCTGTTTCAGGAAGCGAGCAGCTCGCGGCTGACGCTCGACGAGCGATTTCGCGTAGGAGACGTAGATCGTGGCCGGAGGGAAGGCGCAGCTGATGCTGCCATTCTCGAGCCAGTCCGGATCTTCTTCAGGCAGAACGAGGTTCCAGCAGCCGTCGGGGTTGTACTGGGGATCGTTTTTCATGGACGCCATGGCGTAACCGTCGAACGGCGGCTCTTCCAGCATCCGTAGATCGAAGGCGGCGTGGATCCACTCGGGAGTCCAGTAGTAGAAGAGCACTGGACGCTCCGCCTGGATGTCGACTTCGAGCTTGGCCTTGAAGACGGCGTCGCTGATGATGATGGGCTCGAAGTGCTCGTCGAAGCCGTAGCTCTTCGCCTTGAGCTGGTTGATTTGCACGGTGTTCCAGCCCGGAGGACCCACCCAGTACTCACCGAGCCCGTTCCCGTCGGAGTCGAACAGCTTGGCGGTCTCAGGGTCCGTGAGGTCGTCGACGTGATGGATGCCAAACGTGTCCTGCACGTAGCCGGGGATGTAGAAGCCCTGCTCGCCGGTGTACGGCCGATCGTTGACCAGCACGCTCTCCCGGGAGCCTTGGGCCACGTACTGCTCGTAGAGCTCGCCGCGGTTCGGGATCCAGAAGTCCGGCGCCACGTCCATCGAACCGTCACCCCGATGCATGGCGGCAAACGCCATGACCAGCTCGACGGGCACGATGTCGACCTCGAGACCCAGTCGCTCCTCGAGCACGATGGCAATCACGTGCTCGATCACCAGCGCGGCGTCCCAGTCGTGCTCGGTGATCACGATGCGATCGTCGAACGAGGCCAGGCAACCCCCCAACATCAGACAAACGACCACCGGCCCGAGGCTCCACCGAGCACGCCGCTCCTTCGACCAAAGATCGTTCACGACACTCATCATGTCGAGCTGGCCTCCGTGCGGTCGCGGTCTACCGCGGTGCCTTCGATGATCCGATCGAGCAGGATGGCGCAGAAGACGATCGCAATCCCGGCCAGGATGCCTTTTCCTGCTTCGACCCTCTGTAGCGAAAAGAGCACCTGATAGCCCAGGCCGCCAGCCCCGATCAACGCGGCAATGACGACCATCGACAGGCTCATCATCACGCTCTGGTTGAGTCCGGCACGAACCGAAGGCGCCGCGAGCGGCAGCTCGACCTTGAGCAGCAGCTGCCTGGGAGTGGCACCGAACGCCACCGCGGCCTCCTTGACGTCCTCGGGAACGTTCACGAGACCAAATCGCGTCAGCCTGATCATGGGTGGCAAGGCAAAGATCACCGTGGCGAGAACCGCAGGCGGCTTACCGATCGAAAACAGGGCGATCGCGGGGACCAGATAGACGAAGCTGGGCATGGTCTGCATGACATCGAGCACCGGCCTGACGATCGTCCACAGCCGCTCACTGCGTGCGCTGAGGATGCCGATCGGCAAGCCCAGCGCAAAACAGATCGCGACCGCGGTCGCCACCAACGACAGCGTGCTCATCGCCGGCTCCCAGAACCCGAACACACCGAGGTAGGCCAGGGCAAGAGCCGCAAAACACGCAAGCTTCAGCCCCGCAGAGCGCCAGGAGGCCACGACGACAACAGCCGCGAGCAAGGGGCCCGGCACCGCAAGCAGCAGCTGTTCGAACCCGCCGAGGAATGCTCGCAAGCCAGCCGTGACTCCGGTCAGGAGCGGCGCTAGCGCCAGCGCGAGTGATTCGATCGCGCTGTCGATCAGCGCGGCGGTGCGAGTGTCGAGAGACTCCAGCCAATCCGGCACGTCAGTTGGTCTCCGTCACTCGCTTGGTGCCCGATGGCGATCGTCGAAACGCTCACCCAACAGGCCGAGCACCTGCGTGCGAG
>JANQPS010001259.1 GCA_028285365.1 Thermoanaerobaculia bacterium
CCTCGACGCCCGCGCTCCGGGCCATGGCTGCGAGGTGGTCGTGATGAACGTGGCCGAGCAGCAACCGGACGGCAGCTTCTCGCAAGAGGACAAGTCGCTCGATGCGGTCGCGTCTCGAGCAAGCGAACGTCTGGGACTGGCCTTCGTGAGCTCGATCGAGCTCCTGCAGCCCCTGGTCTCGGACCAGGCAGTACTGCGCATAGGCGGCGACCATCACTGGTCCGTACTCGCACACGAGGAGGTCGCTCGCCGGCTGGCGCGGGAGCTGTGCTCGATCGAGGGTCTTGCTGAGCTCGGAGTGCTGGATGCGGCCTGTGCACCGTCCGATTGAGAACGCGCGGGCTGTCACATGAACAGCTGTGATGCCGGGCGAGCCAAAGGTCTAGAGAGTCGCTAAGAGGCGAGCGGAGCCTCACGCGGCTGGAGTGGCTGGTACAGGTCCGTCATCCACCGCTCGGTCTCGAAGTCTTCGAAGAACGACTTCGGACGTCTCGAGTAGGCCCAGACCGTTTCACGCAGATCGGAAAGGTGCCGGCCGGCGCGCACGTGGTGCGGTAGACGCTGTCGCTTGTAGGCGGGGTCCGGTTGGAGCAAGCGTCGCACTCCGCTCTTGAACCGATCGAGTGCACTCGAATCCCAGGGGTCGACGAGCTCCGAGAACAACCAGATGGACTCTCGGAGCACTCGTCTCTCGATGAAGAGATCAAGCTGCCGATCGGCTGTATCGCCGTCAGAGGCGGCGACCAGCTCGTGTGGAACTTCAGTACGGAGAAGTCGCTGAGCCACCTTCAGCGACGTGAGCACAATGGGGAGAGTGCCTTGCTCGGCGGCGATCGCGAGCAGACGCTTGGTATCGAGCTCTGGCTTGACGGTTGTCAGGGTCCTGGCGAGATCTCCGAGCTTTCGCAGAGCCGCGCTGTCTGGGCGCGAGAGCCTCATGTCGCCGAAGAAGTGGAGTGCCAGGTGGATCAGCTGGCGTTCGGGGCAGAAGGCGAGCGCCTTGGTTCGAGCCAGTGGCACGGTCACCGAGTCGGCCCACCACTCGTCGATGGAGAAGCTCTGGTCCTTGTAGCTCACGATGTGCCGATGCAGCTCGACCGGTACGGTGCCGCTGGGGTCGACGAGCCTCGGATAGTGGCGATCCGTCGGCTGGACTTCGTCGCCCGACCACAGCTGCCTGAAGCCGTTCTTCTGTAGCAGCTCATAGGCGTCTGGGATCGTCGACTCGTTAAGCAGCAGGTCGAGGTCCATCATGATGCGAATCCCAGGGTCGCGATAGACCGTCTCTCCGATGACACCGCCCTTGAGCACGATCACCTGGATGTCGTGAGAGTGCAGGAGGTCCAGGATGCGGCGAAGCTGCGCTCTGAAGTAGAGGTTGCGCATGGAGTTTTGACGGTAGGCCTCACTGAGACTGGTCAGCAACTCGTCAGGAACCTGCTTTGCCAAAGGCTCGGCTCCGAGGAGTTCAGACAGAGCAGGGCCGAGGCGGTGACGGCTGGACAGGCGCAACAGCTTGCTCCAATCGACGGGTTCGAGTCGCCCCTCCCATGCCTCGCGACAGCTCGAGCCGCCGGCACATGCAAACAGCAGTTCGTACTCGATCTGGT
>JANQPS010001260.1 GCA_028285365.1 Thermoanaerobaculia bacterium
GGAAACAGGGCGCAGAATCGCTGAGATCCCGGGACTTCCTGGGTGTCGCCCCAGAGTACCGATATTGAGTTGTTCGGGGTGTTGTGATGCAGGACTAGAGGCAATCGAACCCCGCCGAAGCCTAGTGCCGCCTCAGCACCGCCACGCATCTTGTGTTCGTCCTGAAGCTTCTGGTCGTAGTACGCCTTGGAGATTTCGGCAATGCGCGAGTCTTCTGCAGGGCACAGAGTCTCCGGTATGCTCTGTAGGACCCGAAGATCCCATCTCTCCAAGCCTGCAGACCGAAGGTTTGCTCGCAGGGTCTCCTCGGCGGCGCTGCTCGCGACGTAGAGGACGATAGCCACCCCGTAGTCCTCCTCCAGGAGCTCGTCCTGCACCAGCCGATCGAAGCGCTCCTTGGCTCGGACGAGTTTTCCACCGAACTCACTGGTCGCGTCTCGATGGAGCAGCGTGTAACCACTCCCCGAGAAGTCGTCTACAAGAAGAACGTAGGCGAACCGTCCCGTTTCGGGGAATCCGTGGAGAGCCTGAGCCTTCTTGAGCTTCTCCGCCATTGCTTCGAATCTCGGCAGCTCTGGGTCTGGCACCAAGTAGAACTGCTCGTGAGACAGCCCCGGGCACGCACGCCGCAGATCGTCGAGGCGAGCTCCATCCGACAGTCCGAGCAAGAGCGTGGCGCGTTCGAGCGCGCGATGCTCCAACGAAGCCGCGATTTCGTTCACCAAATGAGTGGGGCGCCCGGTGCGTTTCGCTGATTCCTGGATAAGCAGGGGGCGGATCAGATCCGGATACACGATCTCGATGATGTGGGATAGCTCGCTTCTCGAGATGAAAATCAGGTCTGAGAGCACGAAATCGATAGCGGAGTCCCGCTCATCTTGCTCGAACTGCTCGAGCCATGACGCCAGGGTCTCGATGAAGCGAACCCCCGGACGATATTGACCGTAGCCATCGTACTTCAACGCAGCTAGCGCGAGCAGATCACGCAACCGATGGCCAACCTCATCCGTCTTCCAGCCCATGACGGTTGCGAGGAGTTTCTCTGCAAGCTCGCTCTTCATCGAAGTTTCCACATGAAGTTGCCAGCACCCCCTTTGGAACGGATGGCGGAGAGGTATCTCACTAGGAGTTGAGGACCTGCCTGGCCTGCGCGGCCCAAATTCCAGCAACGGGTCGGATCGCCGGAACACCTGTCCACCGTCAGGGAGTACGGGGTTGAGTTCAAGAGAGCAAAGTCATTGCCCAACGGGTCGCCTTGGTCGCCGATGCAGAGGACGCCCAATCCGGAACTCTGTTCTAGCTCGGCCGCGATCGTGTACTTTGACGAGGTCTGTGGCACCACATCGATCGAGTGCCCGGAGGCAGCACTCTTCCAGCCCAAACCGGGTTCCGAATCGAGAAGGCTTCGCACATACGCAGCCAGCGATCGAACGTCGATCGGCGACCCTTCGGCGAGTTCAAGTCTGATCTGCATTGAGCTTGCCTTCGCGACCAGGAACTCGGAAGCGCGAGAATCGGAAACAAGCTCTAGGACCCTCTCCCGGCCTTTTGCAGGCGCAGTCTCTGGCGCATCGTCCGAGAGGCTCAATCTGACCCCACCGTTGTAGAGCGCCAACGGGATGCGGTCCCACAGCTCGGCTGGGATCCATCGCCTAAGGGCGGTCCAGAGCGAACGGCCGCGACCGCTAGCGAACCCAACTGTTAGTCCCGCGTCGAGGAGCCTGAGAACGGACTCTTGAACAGCAGCTTCCGGATCCTCTCTCCTATCTGCCGTGCTGCAAACAGTTCCGTCGTAGTCGAGAACGATGGAACCGAACGTTGTTCCATTAACGTCATCGATCCAGCGCTCGAGTCGCGCGGCGTACTCCTCGGTTCGGCGAACGCTGTGAAGGCCGAGCCCGCCTGCAGCGAGCTTTAGGCTAACCGGACCCTGAGCTGGGGCCGGAAGCTTCTTGCGGTAAGAGAGGTTGTAGAGCGACCTGCCGAACTTCGGGACGCCCGGCCGCTCGATCCGCAGGTCACGTTCACGAGCTGCGTATGCAGCTACCTGCATACTTGAGCACATGATCTCGATCGTAGAAGTAGGCCAGCAGGATTTGCTCTCCAGTTTGACGATGTGAGAAGACTCTGGCAGCAGCTCAAGTGTTGACTCGGCCAACGCGCGATAGGGCTCGGCGACGAGAGCAACGACTGTGGTGTTCTCGAGGTTTCTATGGAAACCGAAGTGTCGACCATGAGCGAAATTTCGATAGTCCGCTAGCTGAACTGCCGCCAGGCCGAGCTCAGAGAGTCGAGTCTCAAGATCGATCGAGGCGGCCGACAACCCTGGGGCGGTGAGCACCAGGCACCGCTCGCGGAGGTGGGTTGGCTCGATGTCGTTGATCGGCAGCTGAGCCGGGAGCTGATCGGAGAGTCCGATCGCTCGAAGCCATGCGACGGTCAGCGCGATTAGGCTGTTAGTAGCCAGGAAACCATCACGTCCGGCAGGGATAGGAAGAGTGATGTGCGCGATCTGTCGCGCGCTCTTGAGGAACCGGGGTGGCAGGTCAGGGCGGTGGGTGACGAAGACGACTGGTTCGAAGTTGCCCTCTTGAGCGTGGCGGAGAGCCATGAGAGTGTCCGAATTCCGGCCGCCGGCGCTAAGCACCACGACTGGATCACGCGACGTGGCCGGTATTGAACTGAACTCAAGCGGTGTGAGGATCTGTGCGGGCGTTCCGTACGACCGCACCAAGGAATCCGCGCAGAGTCTGGCCGCAGCTAACGCCCCTCCAGAGGCGACGAAGAATGTGGGCCGCCCGACTACGCCTCGGAGAACGCGCGATAGGTGCTCGACATCAGCGTGTCGTAGAACTCGATAGGTCTCCGGCAGAGCTGCGAGCTCACTTTCATAGCTGCGTCTCATAGGCGAAAAAAAGACGAAAACAGGATGCTAATCGCTCAAGCGGCCTCGGGCCACGACACCGAGACTAGCGGAGTCGCGACGCAGCTTGAAAAGTCAATCAAATCAAGGGCTTTCGACGTTGTGGACAGCCCTGAGAAGAGGGCTCCTGCTCCAACTCAGGATAGGCTACAACGAGGCCCTGGTGTAGCGGACGCGTTTATGTTTGCGGGCCCGATTTCGCCGCCCACGGACGGGCTCTCTGCACGAGATGCCCCGGCTTGTTGCTCGGCTCTAGGGACGTCGCGGCGCTGATCGCGAGGCTTGCCGAGACCAAGAAAGTCCTGTGGAGCTGGCGCGGGCTGGTTCGCGTGCCCGGCAGACTCGTCGGCCGAAGATCAAGATCGAGTCGCCCTGCGCCCTACACCTAGATCCAGTCTGGAGACTGCGGCGCGCTTGTGCTCGTCGACCTCGGACAGATAGACGGAAGTTACAGCCAGGTTGCCGTGCCCCAGCATCGCCTGCAGGCTCCGGAGGTCACCGCTTGACCGCAGGACCTCGGTGGCGAACGTTCCCCGTAGCCGGTGAAGTGTGTGCGGCCCGTCGTCGTTGACGTTTGCTGCTTCGAACAGCCTGCGGGCGTTGACGCCGAGGTGGCGCCTGTTCCACTGTGCGCCAGCATCCCGCGGAGCAACCCATCGTCTGCACCGGCGCGGACTAGCAAGAAATGTCGCGAGCGCTTCGGTTATGGGGATGCTTCTATGTGATGCTGCCGTTTTTGGCGACCATCCCTTCTTCGCACGAATGTGAACCCAACCGTCGTCCAGGTCCACATCGGCCCACTCGAGCCAGATGATCTCGCCCATGCGGAGGCCGGCATAGGCGGCCAACATGATCACGGGCCGGAGTCGCTTGAACTCGGGCTGATCGAGGGTGGCAAACAGTCGCCGCAGCTCCGAGGTGGTCA
>JANQPS010001279.1 GCA_028285365.1 Thermoanaerobaculia bacterium
GATCTGCCACCATGACGCCGATCGCGGGTGCCAGCTTGAAGCCGTGACCGCTGAACCCGGAGCAGATGAAAAAGCCACTGCCCGGCACCAGCTCGTCGACGATCGGATGCCAGTCGGGAGTGATGGCGTAGAGCGATGCCATCCCGCCTTCGCACTCACTATCGGCAATCGCGGGGTAGCGCCGACTCAAGCGGACGCCGGCCTCCGCCTGGAACCTCAGGTCAGCCTTACGGGCAAAGTCGTCCGGGTCGACCTCGTCGTCAGCTTCCGCGGGATCGATCAGTCCAGCCAGGAGCAGGCCGCCCGTGTCCGGCCGAAAATAGGCGGCGTTGACGAAGTCGGCAACCACCGGGTGACTCTCGACCTGGACGTCGGGTCGACGAAAAAACACGACCTGGACGCGGCACGACCTGATGGGCACTCGCACGTCGGCCATCGCGGCTACACGAGCGCCCCAGGCGCCAGCGGTGTTAACCACGACGGGTGCATCGATCTCGCCGCTGGTCGTGTCGACGCCCACCACCCGCCCTCCGGCGAATCGCAGTCCGGTGACTTCGGTGTCCTGACGGATCTCGACTCCGAGCTCGCGCGCCACGCGCGCCATTCCGGTGACCGCGAGGTAGGCGTCGGCGTAGCCGCTCCTGGGCTCGTAGGCGGCGACGATCTCGTCACCAGCGTCTCCCAGGTCGAGGTTTGGCATCAGCTCGAGAATCGCGGTTGGCTCCAGTAGTTCCGCCTCGATCCCGAGCTCGTTCTGAAGCTCCACGTTGGCTCGCACTCCCTGGTGATCGGACCGCCCGGCCAACATCAGGAATCCTGCTCGATGAAAGCCACAGTCCTGGCCGACGTGCTCCTCGAAGCGGGCGTAGTGCTCGACGCCAAAGTGGGCCATGCGCGCCGTGAGCTCGTTGGAGTAGTGCGTTCTCAGAACCCCTGACGACTGGCCGGTGGGACCGTCGCCAAGCGTACCTTTCTCCACGACGGCTACCTGCAGTCCTCGCTTGGCGAGCTCCAGGGCGCAGCTGCACCCCATGATGCCCCCACCGATGAAGATGACGTCGAAGGTATCTCTCATGGCCTGATCTCTCGTTGCTGACGCTCTCGCCAACGCATCGCTAAGCGCGTTTGAGATAGCGAAAACGAGAATGAAAGAAGTCAGGGCGTCGCCCGCCTCGAGCCCCAGGCGCGGCGAGCAGCGCCATGCGTCCGTAAAAGCCCCACAAAGCCTCGAGCGGTGCGCCTGCCGGCGCGAAGAGCGTTTCATTCAGCGGTAGGTAGCTCGCTGGCGGACTCTCGAGCTCACCACCCGAATAGCCCGTCATGAAGCGGCGGTGATCCTCGTCCATCGGCACGAAACGGGTGCGCATGACCAGGCCCGCTTCGCCGCCGACACTCTTCTCGTCCACGTGAGACTCGCTCTGGTGTGTCGCAAAACGGCCCGTGTAGCGAGCGAGATCTTTGGGCTTTTCACCCACCTCATACGGAGCCTCGACCTTGCGCGCGAACAGCTCGTCGAGGACGATTTCTGCGGCGAGGTCGTTGAGCGCCGATGAGCCCGGTCCGGTGGCGAACGACACGAACACGAGATCGAGCTCCGGGAAGACGGCAAAAGACGACGAGCCGCCGGGGGAGCCGCCGCCGTGCCAGAGCGCGGTCGTGCCGCCGATCGGGAACCGCCACCAGCCCAGTCCCATGGGTGGTGCCACGGGGGTGCCCAGGTCGAAGGTCACGGCCTGCATCCTCGACACCGACTCCGAGGACAAGAGCTGCTTGCCGTTGGGCGCCTTGCCCTCGTTCAGGTGAGTACGGCCGAAGGCGATCATGTCTCCGGTGGTGACGATCGGAGTGGCGCCAGCTGCAGCTCCAGACACCGGCAGCATGAACATCTTCGTCGCGCGCAACTCGCCGGCTTCGCTATCGAAGAACGCGCCGATCGCGGTTCGTCGGAGCATGGCCTGCCCGGCAGACGTGGCCGAGCTCGTCATCCCTGTCGTGCCGTAGATCTCGCGCTCGAAGATCTGGTGGAACGGCTCGCCATAGACGATCTCGAGAATCCGGCCGGCAACGCTGAATCCCGGGTTGGAGTAGTGGATCGCCGTACCCGGCTCGAACAGCACGCCACACTCGCGAAGTTTGTCGACGTAGTGGGCCACCGCGCCGTGGCCGATCACTGCGGTCGGCATGAGAGCA
>JANQPS010001295.1 GCA_028285365.1 Thermoanaerobaculia bacterium
GAGCCGAGTCGGGGAGGCGAGGTCGTCGAGTCGTGACGCGACCCCTCGACTCGGCGAATTGCGTGCCCTACTCCGGCCCTTCGGCGAACTGGAGTCCGCCGCTGGGCAGAACCTCCCAACTGGCCTTCGAGCTGACGAAGATGTGCATCCCGATCTCCACCTCGGGATCGCCGTTGACGCAGCCGAGAGTGAGTCCGTGGATCACACCCTTGAAGGCACCCGCGAGAGTGGATCCGCAGCGGCTGCAGAACAACAGTCCGAAGCCGTGTTGCCCCTCGTAGCTTGTGAGCAGGTCTTCGCCTGCCAGCCAGCTGAACTCTTCGGGGTCTACCTCTGCGTACGCTGAGGCTTGACCGCTGAAGGCTTTCCGGCAGCGGGAGCAGTGGCAGGACCGGGCGTCGCGCAGGTCACCCTCGAGCTCGTAGCGAACCCCACCACAGAAGCACTCGCCGGTCACAGTCATCTTGTCCTCGTTTGTCTGGAGTTGTCTGGTAGCCAGGATGGTATGGGCCTGAGCTGAGCACCTACTCGGCCCTGAGCAGCCCCGAGATCTCGCTACGCCGGAGCGGCCTGGAGGCGAACAGCAGTGCGACCGTCAAGACCAGTCCACACGCCAAGATCCCAGCACCGATCGAGAGGGGATCGACGAGGCCTACGCCAAACAGTTCGGCTCGGAGCAATCTGCCGAGGGCCACGCCGAGACCCAGGCCAGCCAGGCTGCCCACGGCGGCCGCGACGATACACCCGGAGACGGCAGCCATTAGCGCCTCGGGAACCTGCGCGCCCACGGCGAGTCGAATCGCGGACGTCTTGAGGCCACGCACGACGGCCTGTGAAGCGGTAGCCGCAAGTCCGATGACTGCTGTTGCGATGGCGAGGAGACAGCCGTAGCCGATCAACAGGGTGAGGAGGCGGGTTCGCCAGCGTGCTTGCGTCACGCTCTCTTCGAGAGACGACAGTCCCTCGATCGGCAAGGCCGGATCGAGGTCCTTGACGGCTTGCCTGACGGGTCCTTTGAGCGTTTCGATCTCGGTGGCGCTTGCCAGCGTCATCCAGAACTGACGATCCCAGAATCCGTTGCGCAGATAGACCATCGGCTCTCTTACCAGACCGGTGGCCACGTCACGGGTATCTCCGACGATTCCGACGATCTCGAAGCGGTTGTCGCCTAGTGCCAGACTTTGTCCAAGCGCGCGGACGGTGTCTCCCGAGAAGTATCGCTCGACGAGGGCAACGCTGACGACGGCCTCCTGAGAGCCGGCCTCAGTGTCGTCAAAGGGTCTGCCGGTCAGGACAGCCGGTCCCACGACCGAGAAGAGATTGGCGGAGACGAGGCGGGTGTCGATGGCCTCGGGCTCCGTCAGCCCCTGCTCGAGCTCTATCTGGTAACGCATCGCGTTGCGACCGCGAGTCAGTGGTGCTGACGAAGACGACCCGACGTCCACCACGCCGGGCAAAGAGGCCAGGCGCTCGGCGAGAAGCTCCTCGAAGCGCGCGCGTGCTGGTGGGTCCGGATACCGACTGTCCGTCAGGGCAATGCCAAACGACAGCCGGTTCTCGGTGTACAGCCCGAGCTCTGTGCGCTCGAGGTTTCTGCCGGTCTGTAGGAGGAGGCTGGAACCCACGACGAGCAGAACGACGAGACCAACTTGTGCTCCGACCAACGTCAGTACGGTGATTCCGGGCCGTTGACCGACGGAGCTGTCCAGTCCCGACGTGCGTGACCTCGCGATCGCGGCATGAGCGACCGGGGCCGTCGTCACGATGAGAGCCACTGCGACGAGAGGGACCGCAAGCGTCCAGGTTCCGAGAGAATCGAGCGCGGTGCCTAGACGGGGAATCCTCGTGGGTAGCTGATGGCTCTCGAGCCATGGGCTCGCCCAGACGACCCCGGCCGTGGCAAGGAATCCGGAGATGATCGCGAGTGCGACAGGTCGTGCGGACGCTCTGATCACCAACTGCCTGGAGCTCGCTCCCAGCATGGCCCTCAGGCTGAGCTCTCTCGATCGAGCGTGAAAACCTGCCAGGCAGTGCAGCGATGCGCTGGCACAGCAGACCGAGAAGATCAGGAGCCCGGCGAACAGCGCCAGGAACAGCATCGGCTCGATCTCGCGCGTGATCTCGGATTGGAGACCACGCGCTACGACGCCGAAGTCCCACGACTCGAGCACCGTAGGGGAGTAGACGTCGGGGTAGAGCTCCGACAGGCTGGGAATCAGCGACTCGAGCTCGACTTCGGCCTCTTCTTTGGTTCGGCCAGGCTCGAGTCGCGCAACGCCGCGCAGCCAGTGATTGCCTGAGTCCGGGGCTGATTCGTCGATGATCAGTGGCGTCCATAGTGCCGTGTCTTCCCAAGGGAAGCTGAAGCTCGGGGGCATGACGCCGACGATGGTCGTCGCGGTGCCATCGATTTCGATCGACTTGCCGACAGGGCTGAGCCGGCCGAACGACTCTTGTGCCAGGCGTCTGCTGACGACCGCGACCGGAGCGCCACCGTCTTTGGTCTCTGAGGCGGAGAACCAACGTCCTTCGCTAGGGGCGATTCCGAGCACGTCGGCTAGATTGCTCGTCGCACGAGCGGAGTCCAGCAGCCGCGCGCCGTCCTCGAGACCGACCCCGACATCGCGCGAGTAGAAGGCGGCGAAGTCGGAGAAGCTGGCTGCGTTGTCGCGATAGTGCACGTAGCCGGCTTCTGAGAGCGGCACGCGATCCAGCCGGACGTCGGCGCCGGGCGCCTCCTGCGATACGAGCACGAGTTGCTCTGAGTTCGGAAAGGCGAGGGGAGCGTAGACGACTCCCCAGATCACGCGTCCAACCAACAGCGTGACTCCGATGCCGACCGACAGCAAAGCTACGGTGCTCGAGCTCGAGATGGAGCTTCGAGTCAGGTGACTCAGGTTGGCCTTTGACGACACGCTCTCAGCTTATCGCCAGGTCCGAGGTCGTTCGATCTCGGATCGAGAATCGTGAGGATGCAGGGAGGCTCGACCATAGACTCTGCTGGGATGGATGAGCGCCAAGAAGATGAGTCGCATGACACGAGCCACGGGGAAAAGGCGCTGAGTCCTTCTCGTCGATACCAGGACGTCTATCCGTCGAGTCCGCTGTTGGACAGCTCGACGAGGGCTAGGCCGTCTGCCGCTCAGCTTTTGACCCTGGAGTACTTCGAAGCCGAGTCAGGAGAGATGCCGACGGCCGTCTTCTCCCAGCATCACATCTTGCTGAACCTTCGCGAGACACCTCACCGGGTGGAGAACTGGCGAGACGGCGAGCATCGTGACTTCCTGTTCGGGCCCAACGAGATCATTGTCACTCCCGCTGGAGTTCGTTCCGGATGGCGTTGGCACAGCCGGTCGAAGGTGATCGTCATCACGTTGGAACCGGAGCAGCTCAGGAGATTTGCGGAGACCGAGGCCGGGGTGTTGCTCACGGACGCTCAACTTCAAGACTTGCCGCAGTTTCACGATCCAGAGCTCTGTTCAGCAGGAGACATGTTGCGCCTGGCTCTGGAAGGAGAGGAGATGGGGTCCGCGGTGATGTACGAATCGCTGGCGCGCATCTTTCTGGTGAAACTACTGCAGCGCTACGGCAGCGAGCTCGACGAGTCTCCCGATCTCGCTGCGGGATACTCTTCGAACACGCACCGTCGGGTGCTCGACTACATCGAGCGGAACTACTCTCGTCACATCGCCGTCGACGACCTGGCGCGGGAAGCGAGACTCAGTCCTTCTCACTTTTCGAGGCTGTTCCGGCGAAGTCTCAGCCAGAGTCCGCATCAGTTCTTGATGAGTTACCGAGTGGAACGGGCAATCGATGCGCTTGTGCGAGAGCCCGATCAGCAGCTAGCGCAGGTGGCGCTGGCTACTGGGTTTTCGGATCAGGCGCACTTCTCGCGGACGTTCAAGCGACTCGTCGGCGTGACGCCGGCACGATACCGAGACTCCCGCACCTAGCGCATCGAGAGAGCGCGTCGCGGTCGAGTTGTTCAAAAACTCGGCAGGAACGTGCAAGCCGCCACTGGGCTCCGTCCTTAGAGTCTGGTTATTGCAGGTCGCTCCTCGTCACGACCACCTCGTGACGACTACTACGTCACGAGACGCGGTCGAGAGGCATTGCTACCAAGGAGATCCAGCTCATGTCCCACGAGAACCGAACTGCTCTCGTCACCGGCGCCAATCGCGGCATCGGTCTCGCCATTTCCAAAGCGCTGGCGGTTGATCACGGGATGAAGGTGCTCGCGGCTGTGCGCAATGCGACGGTCGTCGCGGAGACGGCGTCTGCCATCGGCAACCGTGCCGAGGGAGTGATCATGGATCTGGCCGATCCACTCCGGGTCGAGCGGGACGTTCGAGATCTCGACAAGAGGATTGGCCCCATCGACGTTCTCGTCAACAACGCTGGAGTCTTGTTCTCTGGCGCTGGCACCCAAGTCCCCGTGGAAGACGTCCAGGAGTCGCTGGGCGTCAACGCGCTCGCGCCGTTTGCGTTGATCCGGGCCCTGGCTCCGGAATGCAATCGCGAGGATGGGGACGGATCGTGAACGTGTCTTCCGGGTGGGGGTCATTCGAGGAAGGCCTGACGGGTCCTACGGCGTATTCGGTGAGCAAGGCGGCTCTGAACGCGTTGACGCTGGGCCTGGCGCACCATCTCGGAAGGAACGTCAAGATCAACGCGGTCTGCCCGGGCTGGGTGCGCACGCGAATGGGCGGGGCCGCCGCCGAGAGATCCCCCGAGCAAGGTGCCGATACTCCGGTCTGGCTGGCGACGCTGCCAGACGATGGACCTACGGGCGGTTTCTTTCGCGACCGCCGCCCGATTCAGTGGTGATCACCAATACACGGGCCCCTGGGTCCGAAAACGATAGGAGGTCTTCCATGACCGACACCGTTCGAATCAACCTTCAGAACACACCCGACAAGCCTGGTGTCAGCGACTCACGAGTCACCTTCGACAGCGGCGGCGTTCAACTGGTCGGCACGCTCTACGTACCATCGGATGCCTCGTCACCGTTGCCGGGTGTGATCGTCACGGGTGCGTGGACCACCGTGAAAGAACAGATGGCGGGCACCTACGCTCGTGAGCTCGCACAGCGCGGCTACGCGGCATTGGCGTTCGACTTCGCCGGTTGGGGCGAGTCGGAAGGCGACATCCGCTACCAGGAAGATCCCAAGACGAAGACGGCCGACATCATGGCGGCTGCGAGCTATCTGGCGTCGCTGGACAACGTCAAAGGAAATGGTCTTGCGGGTGTCGGGGTGTGCGCGTCGAGTGGCTACATGGCGTCGGCAGTAGCCGATCATCCAGCGATGGACAGGCTGGCGCTCGTCGCTGCCTGGCTTCACAACCCGCCGATGGCGGAGGCCATTTACGGCGGGCCGGAGCAGGTGGCGAGTTTGATCGAAT
>JANQPS010001309.1 GCA_028285365.1 Thermoanaerobaculia bacterium
CGTGAGGACGTACCACGTCAGCAACCAGCACGCGATCATCGGAAGCGTTCGCCCGCGAGCCCAAGGCGGCGTCCACGATCAAGCAGCCGAGATCCATCGAAGCGCGGCGCTGCGCTCCGAGATCTTCGGTGGGCACGTGCTCCACATCAGGTGAGGCAGGGCGGGTGAGACAGGGCGGGTGAGACAGCGCAGGTGAGGCAGGGCGCAACAGCAGGGCGCCGAGGCTCAATCGTCCTCTTCGAGGACCTCGAGGTCGTAGTAGACGTCGCTTTCCGAGCCTCTCACTTCGAGGAGAGCGCGCAAGGCTCTCACGGTACGCCCCTGGCGGCCGATCACCTTGCCCAGCTCGTCGTCAGCGACGCGGACCTGAAGCAGGCGCGTGTTGCCGAGGTCTTCTTCGAGGATCTCGACCGCGTCCTGGTCATCCACTAGCGCACAGACGACCTCGTGCAGCTGCTCTCGCACTGACACACTCGAGTCCGGCACGTCTGACACGCTCAAGCCTCCGCAGTGGCTTCTGCGGTGGTGTCTTCGGCGCTCGTCGACTCAGCAGCCGGGGCCTCTACCTCTGGAGCCGCCTCGCGCGTGTTGCGCTTGAGAAGGCTCTTGACGGTGGGTGACATCTGCGCGCCTCGATCCACCCAGTACTGCACGCGCTCGGCGTCGATCGACACCGTAGCCGGCTTGGTCTTGGGGTCGTAGTAGCCCAGCTCCTCTACCGCAGACGCGGTCGGGAACCTACGCTGGTCCGAGGCAACGACTCGATAGAAGGGACGATGGGTAGCACCCATTCGGCGAAGTCTGATCTTGAGCATTTCCTAGTGGTCTCTCCTGGCCGTCACCCGGTGCCAGCTGCATCCTCTCGACGCACGCAGAGCACCAACAGAGCCTATATGACGGGGCGGCCTCGTTTGGTCTCGATTCTGTGGCTTGGCAGTAGACGCTCACCCGAGTCGTTGGGGACACGATAGCCGCTGCGCGAGCGCCTGACGAACGGGTCAGACATCAGGCGAAAGCGGTGTCCGTCTCATCGAAAAAGCTCACCACCCAACTGCGACCGCCGATCATATCAGGGTTGGCCGAGTCCAGGTTGGCCGAGTCCGGGTTTGCCGATTCAGGATCGCGCTCCCGGCGTCCATCCGCAGCGTCAGCCCTGTCACATGCCTCCGAGGTTGCGCATCCAGTCGCCCTTCATCCGTTTCATCATCTTGCGCATCTGCTTGTACTGGCGCAGGAGCTGGTTGAGCTCCTGGATCGTGCGACCCGACCCCTTGACGACCCGACGCTTCCTCTTGGCACTCAGTAGTCCAGGCTTGCGCCGCTCGGCCGGAGTCATCGAGTTGATCAAGGCCTCGACCGCAACCAGACGACTTTCGTCCACCCCCTGCGACATGTCGATGTTCTTGAACGGCCCGGTCTTCGGCAGCAGCTCCATGAGCTGATTGAGCGGCCCCATCTTGCGCACCTGACGGAGCTGATCGCGGAGATCTTCGAGAGTGAACTCCTTCTTGCCGATCTTGCCAGCCAGTCGTTCGGCCTCTTCGCGATCGATGGCGCGCTCGGCCTTCTCGATCAGCGAGAGAACGTCTCCCATGCCGATGATGCGCGAGGCGAGACGGTCAGGTTGAAAGAGCTCGAGCTCTTCTACCTTCTCGCCGACACCGACGCAACGAATCGGGACGCGAGCCACGGTGCGAAGGGAGAGCGCCGCACCACCGCGACTGTCACCGTCCAGCTTCGTCAGGATCGCTCCCGTCAGTGGCAACGCCTCGGCGAAGTGCGACGCGGAGGAGACGGCGTCTTGACCCGTCAGCGCATCGCAGACGAACAGCAGCTCTCGTGGCTGGGTGTCAGCGACGAGCTGTTTGAGCTCCGCCATCAGCGAATCGTCGGTGTGCAGCCGTCCGGCCGTATCGAAGATCACGATGTCGTGACCGTCGTCCTTGGCCTGTTGGAGCGCCTTGCGGGCGAACGGCAAGAGCCCCTCCTCGCCCTCGGGCGCCAGCACGGGAACATCGACCGACGCTCCAACCTGTTTGAGCTGATCGACCGCCGCGGCGCGCTGGAGATCCGCGGCTACGAGGACGGGCGAACGGCCCTGTGACTTGAGGCGCTTGGCGAGCTTTCCTGACGTGGTCGTCTTACCCGAGCCCTGAAGTCCGCAGAGCATGAGCACCGAGCGGCCCTTGAGGTCGAGCTCCTGGCTCGGCTCACCGAGCAACTCGATGAGCTCGTCCCGGACGATCTTGAGTACCTGTTGGTCCGGGGTCAGGCTGCCGAGAACGTCTTCTCCGAGCGCCTGCTCCTCGATTCGCTTGACGAAAGAACGCACGACCTGGACGTGGACGTCCGCCTCCAGGAGCGCCAGCCGGATTTCGCGGAGCGCACCTCTCAGATCGTCTTCGCCGACCTTGCCTTGACCGCGGAGTCGGCTGAAGACGCCCTGCAGTCTGTCTTGGAGTCCGTCAAACATCAGTCATTCTCCGTTGATCGATCGAATCGAAGGCGTTTGCGAACGCCTCGTTTGTCAAGCGCTCTAGTTGCCAGATGGCCCCGTCGGCAGTTGAGACCTATTGCCAAATGAGACCTATTGCCAAATGAGACCTAACTGCGCGCGGCATCTGTCGCGCCACAGGGACGCTCGACTCCACGACCTTCGCGTAACCCCATCAATGCCGGGAGCAGGGTCACCGCCACGACCGCCGTAGCCAGGGCTCCGATGATCGCCACGAGTCCCATCGAGCGCAGGCCAGGATAGTGCGACAGGGACATGGAGCCAAAACCGACACTGGTCGACAGGGCAGCGAGGATGATCGCCTTGCCGGTCTCCTCGAGCCCCTCCAGAAGAGACCCCGAATTCTGTTCTTCGCGATAGCGGTGGATCATGTGGACACCGTAGTCGACGCCAATTCCGATCACCATCGTGGACACGAAGACGTTGAAGAAGTTCATGTCGATTCCGATGATCGACATCGCGCCGAGCATCCACACGATGCCGATGACCAGAGGCGATAGCGAGAGAATCGTGTCGAAAGGCTTGCGGTAGTCCAGCCAGAGAAGGAAGGCGACCAGGACGAACCCGACCACGGCCGCAATCACCGCGTCACTCTTGACCAGCTCACGGAGGCGAGCGCTGACCGTATTGACGCCGGAGAGCACGACATCGGAGCCGAGCTCTTGGACGAGAGCCTCGACCTCCGGGGGTGCCTGGCGCTTCGCGACCCGAGGCGGCGGGTACAGATAGACCACGCTCCGCCAGCCGTCGTCCAGCTCGTGGAGATAACGGTCCATCAGCCGATCGGCTTCTGCCGAAGCTCTCAGATCGTCGGCCTCGACGGGGCGATCGACGCCAGCCGCCTGCGCGAGGAGATCGAGACCGCGAGCAAACGCCGCCGGGTTGATCCCGGCTTGCCGCGCGGAGGCATCGAAGGTTGCGCGAGCTCGCTCAGCGTCGATCTCGTGACCCTCATGCTCGGCAATCCATTGCAGAACACCCGCCTGCTGCTCCGGCGACGGCAGGAGCGTACCGACACTGTCGACACGCACCAGAACTCCCGTTTCGACCAGCTGCTGCGCCTCGGCGACCACTTCGGCCGTGCGCTCCCTTGCCGCCAGCTCACTGTCTGCCGAGACGATCAGCATCATGTAGTCGAAGCCTGAACCGAAGTACTGGCTCACCTCGTCCTGGATCTCGACTCCAGTGTTGCCTTCCGGTCGCATGTTGCGAATCGAGTCGACGAACTCGAGTCGAGTCGCCAGAATCCCGGACACCGCGGTCACGATCAACCCCAGAGCCAACACCGTTCGCGGATGAGAGAAGCTATAGCTGATCAGCCGATCGGACCCGAATCCATGTAGGTAGAGCTTGGGCGGCGTCCGGCCCTGCGCGTGATCTCCGCCGCCTTTTCCCGACAGCTTCCGCCAGAGGCCTCTCAGCGGACCGCCATGAGGATGGTCCTCTCGCCAAGCGAGCATCGCCGGCAGCAGCACCAGGACCGTTCCCATGCAGAAGAAGATGCCGGTGCCGATGAGAAACCCCATCTGTCTCAAGCCATCGAACTCGGTCACCATGAAGGCGTAGAAAGTGGCTGCGGTGGTGATACCGCCGGTCACGACCGCTCGCCCAGACGATCCACACATGTTGCGCAGAGCCGTCGACAACCGGACACCCCGCCCCCGCTCCTCGACGTAGCGTCCATACGACACGATCACGAAGTCGATGCCGAGTCCCACGAGCAGAGCGGCAAAACCGCTCGTTGCTGCATTGAGCGTTCCCACCGAGATGCCGGCGAAGCCAAAAGCCAACAGCAGGCCACAAGACAAGGGCAGAAAGCCGTAGATGAGGAGCCCGAGGCGTCGAAACGCCACCAGGAACAGCGCCATGACGCCAACCATGGACGTCACGGCACCCAGAATGATGTCGCGAGCCACGGAGCGGGCGTCTTCGAGAGCGATGACGTAGGTGCCGCCGAGAGCGATCTCGGGCGCCTCGAGCTCGAGTCCAAGCTCTTCAGCTCGTTCGTCCCAGCCGGAGAGACTCTGCTCCACGACCGAGTCGACCTCCTGAATGAGCCGTCGGCCGAACTCCACCTCCTGCGCGGGAGCCGTGGGTTTGGCAAGCATGAGGAGCCGTGTGCGGTCCGCAGACAGCACGTAGCCCCTCGACCAGTCGACGTTGAGATCGCCGCGCGAGCCCGTGAGCCGCTCGAGCAGGATGTCGCTCAGTCCCAGAGGGTCGAGCAACGTCAACTCTCGCAGCGCCAGCGCTTGAGGAGTCAGGAGCAAACGACGCAGCTCGAGCGTCCGCTGGGTAATGGCCTCGTCACTCAGGCGGCGGGCAACTTCCTCCAGCTCGCCCGGTTCCATGAAGAGCAGGGCGTGTGGGAAGAACTGCTCCGCCAACGCGTCGAGATCGCCGACACGGTAGTCGACGTACTGAACGGTCTCGAGACTCTCGAGCGCAGGCCCCATCTCGTCCGCGAGCTCGAGGTACGGATCGAGCGGTGCCTCCTCCGGGATCCTCATGACGACCAGCAAGAAGTCGAGGCTGCCAAACTCTTCGAGCGTCTCCCGAAACGTGACGACGACCGGATCGTCCTGAGGGAGGAGGTTGAGCACCTCGGTATCGAACTTCAGCTGCGAAGCCGACACCACGGCCAACGCGAGGAGAACCGCCGAGACCGCAAAAACTCTCCGATATCGTCGCCGCGCGTACAGCGCAACGCGATGGAGCCATCGCTCGATCACGCCGTCACCCGACCTGAGAGTCTGCTAGGGACGACACGAAGCGGCTCAAGAGGTCACCTCCTCGCTGAGCACGAGGCGACCGTGCTTGAAGAAGTACTCGACGCCGGAGTAGATGGTGGCGATCACGGCGATCCAGAGAGCGATCGGAGCCAGCAACTGAAACGAACCGAGCTGGTCGGACACGATCAGCAGCGAGATCGCGACGATCTGCGTCACGGTCTTGATCTTCCCCGATGCGGCGGCAGCGAGAACCAGGTTCTGGGATGCTGCGAGGCTACGCAGAGCAGACACCGCGAACTCGCGCGCCACCACCACGACGACCATCCACGCAGGTGCCAGCTCGAGACCCACGAGCGAAATGAAGGCCGCCGACGTGAGGATCTTGTCCGCAGCAGGGTCGAGGAGTTTGCCCAGTCTTGTGACCTGTTTACGACGCCGGGCGATGAAACCGTCGAGGAAGTCCGTCAGGGCCGCGAGGAGAAACAGGCCCAGACCGATGAACTCCTTGCCGGCAAGCTCGGTGAGCAACACCACGACGAGGATCGGCACCAGAAGGATGCGGAAGATCGTCAGGAGATTCGGCAGGTTCAGCATGGCCAGTTATCAGTAGCTCAGTAACTCGAGTGAGGAAGACGAGACAGAAATCGAGGCGGTGACGATTTTCAGCTACAGAAGACCACAAAACCAGCGAGACCACAAAACCGACCAGTCGACGCGCACGAGAGAGCTGCTGGGTCGACCGGTTGTCGCGAGGCCCGGTTCCACATCAGCGAGCCCAACGGTCAGTTGGTCGACAGCACCACACGCCCCTGGGCATCGCGAGTGACTTTGATGGGGCGATAGTCGGACCCGGTGCTCGAGCTCGCCGAGCGCGCAGCGCGTACTGTCGCCTCGGACCTCGAAAGACCCCGTCCACGATAGAGGCGGTAGACCTTGTCGACGTAGCGGCGAGTCTCCTTGTAAGGAGGTATCCCACGATAGCGATCCACCGCCGTGGGGCCAGCATTGTAAGCCGCCAGCGCCAGCGTCGTGTCGCCGTCGTAGCGACGCAGCATCTTCGCCAGGTAGGTCGTTCCGCCCCGGATGTTCTGCTCGCTGTCCCAGGGATCCGAAACTCCCAGTTCTTTGGCGGTTGCGGGCATCAGCTGCATCAAGCCCATCGCACCTTTGCTCGACAGTGCTCGCGGGTCGTAGCCCGATTCGACTTGGATGACTGCGCGCACGAGATGCGCATCAAGACTGGAGCGCCGTGAGTACGACTCGATCAGCCGATCGAGGTCGCTACTGGGCCGCCTGGGCCGCACCAGCGGCGTCGTGCGTTTGGGCACGTTGACGAGCACGATGCGACCGTTCTCGTCTCTCTTGACCAAGATCTCGTCGTTGGCAGCCGCGGGTCCCGTCGAGACCAGGATCAGAACGACCGGGAAACTCAGCGCGAGGGTCAGACGACCGAGCCGCCGTCGCACGGACCGAGCAACGACACCGCAGTTTCCACCGCTCACGACGCTGCCTCCAGCTGCTCGCGAAGCGCCTCTCGAGCAGCATCGAAAGCTTCCGGGAGACGTTCGGGGTCTTTCCCCCCAGCCTGAGCGAAGTCCGGACGACCGCCGCCTTTGCCACCCACTGCGGCCCCCATCGTCCGGGCCAGCTGCCCGGCGTGAACCCGCTCTTTGAGGTCGTCGGTGACCGCTGCTATCAGACTGATCTTCTCGCCTCCCTTGGCGCCGAGCACAACCACACCCGAGCCGAGCTGACCTCGCAGCACATCGGCCAGATTGCGCAGCTCATTGGCCGGTGCATCCGGGACCTCACGAAACAGCACCTTGACCCCAGAGAGCTCCACAGGCTGGTCCGACTCCGAAGCCGTGCCACCCGAGAGCATCTTCGTGCGCAGTGAGCTGAGCTCGCGGTCTTTTTCCTTGAGCTGCTGACGCAGCGAACGGATCTCCTCGCTCAGACGATCCGCGCCCACGCCAAGCGCCGCCTCGACGTCTCCGAGGAGCTTGCGTTGAGCACGCTGCCACTCATCGGCGAGACCACCGGCCAGCGCCTCGATTCGGCGCACACCCGAGGCCACACCCTTCTCCGAGGTGATCACGAAGCTCCCGATCTGGCCGGTGTTGTTCACGTGACAGCCGCCACACAGCTCGAGACTGACGCCGGGAACATCCACCGTGCGCACGACGTCACCGTACTTCTCGCCAAAAAGCGCCATCGCACCAGCGGCGACTGCGTCGTCATAGCTCCGCTCGCTGATGTTGACCGGATCCGCTTGCCTGACCCAGGAACTGACGCGCTTCTCGAGCTCGCGGCACTGTTCAGCAGACACTGCCGAGCCATAGGTGAAGTCGAACCGCAACCGCTCGGGGTGTACGAGAGAGCCCGCCTGGCGGACACCGTCCCCCAATTCCTCACGAAGCGCCGCATGCAGGAGGTGGGTCGCCGTATGGTGGCGCTGGGTCTGCCAACGCAAGTCCTCGTCGACCTCGAGATCGACCTGTTGCCCCTCCTCCAGACGACCCGAGGTGTCCTCGAGCCAGTGCAGGACCAGACCGGTAGGGTCACGTTGGACATCGACCACTCTCGCCTCACCGGTAGCTGAACGAACCCGCCCGTGATCAGCGACCTGGCCGCCACTCTCGGAGTAGAAGACGGTGCGCTCCAGCACCATGACTCCGCTGTCACCCTCCTCGAGGGACGTGGTCCGTGAAAAGTCACCGTCAACCTGCTTGACGAGGCCAGCCAGGGTCACCTGGTTCTCGGACAGCCTGTCGTAGCCGACGAACTCCGTCGACTGCAGCTCACTCGCCCCGTTGAGGAGTCCACGAACCGTCCCCAGCTGATCAGCCGAGCTCGAGGCGAACGCTCTGGACCGCGATCGCTGCTCTTCGAGATGAGCTTCGAAGCCCGCTCGATCGAGACCCATCTGTTCTTCTTCGGCAATCTCCTGGATGCTCTCGAGCGGCAGTCCATGCGTGTCGTAGAGGCGAAAGACGTCAGCCCCTGGGATGATGTTCTCTCCGCGCGCGCGCGCCTTCTCGATAGCCTCTTGAACCTGCCTCGCACCACTCGCCAGAGTGGCCAGGAACTTCTCCTCTTCCGCCCTGACGGTCTCGCGCGAAGCCGACTCCGCCTCTACGAGCTGCCCGTACGGTTCGCCGAGGACTGCGGTGAGACTCGGCAGCAGGTCACACAAGAAAGGTTCTTCGAGGCCGATCTTCATGCCGTGGCGCTGCGCGCGCCTCAGGATCCGCCGCAGTACGTAGCCGCGCCCTTCGTTGCTCGGAATGACACCGTCGGCAAGGAGGAAGCCGAGTGCCCTGAGGTGATCGGCAATCACGCGCAGAGAGACGTCCTGGTCAGGCGCTGCGCCGTAGCTCGTTTCGGCACGCTCGGCTGCGGCCGCGAGGATCGGCACGAAGAGGTCGCTGTCGTAGTTCGACACGACTCCCTGCAGAGACGCAGCTACCCGTTCGAGCCCCGAGCCCGTGTCGATCGACGGCTTCGGCAGCGGCACGAGCTCCCCATCCGCCGAGCGCTCGAACTGCATGAACACCAGATTCCAGATCTCGAGGTAGCGACCTGTTTCACTCCCCTCTTCGAATGGAACGTGGCTCTCGTCAGGTCGCAGGTCGATGAAGATCTCACTGCACGGTCCACACGGACCGGTGTCTCCCATGGCCCAGAAGTTGTCCGCCTTGCCGCACCGCACGATCCGCGAGTCCGGGAGAGAGCTGATCTTGCCCCACAGATCGAATGCCTCGTCGTCTTCCTCGAAAACCGAAGCGAACAGCCGATCCGCGGGGATTCCCCAGACCCTGGTCACGAGATCCCATCCGAACTCGATGGCCTCGGCCTTGAAGTAGTCACCGAACGAGAAGTTGCCCAACATCTCGAAGAAGGTGTGGTGGCGAGGACTCGGCCCGACGTTCTCCAAGTCGTTGTGCTTGCCCGAAACACGCAGACACTTCTGTGACGTGACCGCCCGCGGACTGTCCGGTTGCTCCAGCCCGAGAAAGTAACTCTTGAACTGCACCATGCCGGCGTTCGTGAACAACAGCGTGGGATCACCGTGAGGAACGAGCGGACCACTCGGTTTGTGGACGTGGCCGCGCTCGACGAAGAAGTCGATGAAGCTCTGACGGATCTCGTGGCTCTTCATGGGGGACTCTGGGATCGCGAACGGTCGAGAGGTGTTGAGAAAAGGGGGGAACCGGGGAGCCGCACACTGGACGCTGCACGATGGCATCCAAACGTCGCGTGAGCCTCTACTGCGTGTCCGAACCGGATTCGTTGGTGGCGACCTCGGGGTGCTCCGCAGCCGGCGTGCCGCGAGCGCCGCCCGCGCCATCCTGATCACTGGCGCCGAGATCGTCAGGCAGTCGCTCCAAGATACTCACGATAACACGCTGAGCGAACCCCCGGCGCTCCAGATGACGGGCCAAAGCACGTCGATCCGGGGCTTTGCTGCGACTACGCAGCCAGCGCTGGGCCGCCTCCTCGGCCAGCTCACCCTCGTCGATCTGGAGGTCCTCGATGACCTCGGTCGCAAGCTGCTCATCCACCCCACGCTGAACCATCTCCGCGCGTAGACGTCTTGGCCCGAGGTTGCGTTTCGACCGCTGAGTCACGAACTCGCGCGCCGTCGTCGCCTCATCCATGAGTCCGTCGCGGGCCAGACCGTCGAGAACCTCCTCGATCTCCTCAGGATCGAAGCGTCGGCGCAGCTTCGCTGCCAGCTCCTTGCGGAAGTGGGAACGCAGGGCAAGCAGGTCCATCGCCTTCTTGCGACACTCGACGCTCATGGCAAGTGCGAGGTGATCGTGGAGCCGAGGGACGTGTAACCCATCACGCTCCGCGCAAAAGACATGAACGCAGCCAACAACCTGCCTCTTCGAACTCGGGTCATGGCGTTCGGGTCTTCTCTCGAGCACCGACGGTCCCCAAGGACCGAAGCTGCGAGATGATCGTGGAGCCGAGGAGCGTGAGACCCACGCGACCCCACAGAAGACTTGAACGTCCACCAGCAAGTCACCTGCTCGAAAAAATCGGGTCCATGACGTTCAGGTCTTCTCTCGAGCACCGAAGGTCCCCACGGACCGCAGGTGCGGGGTGATCTGTAGCCGAAGAGCGTGATACCCATCACGCGACCCCACAGAAGACTTGAACGTCCACCAGCAAGTGGCCTGCTCGAAATCGGGTCCATGACGTTCAAGGCTTCTATCGAGCACCGAAGGTCCCCACGGACCGCAGGTGCGGGGTGATGTGTAGCCGAGGAGCGTGATACTAATCACGCTCATCGGCTACCTCTCGATCTCGAGGCTCTCGTCGAGATTGAAGGTCGAGTCGTCGAGGTCGAGCAACGTGCTGTCGCCCTCCATGCTGATCGACTCCTCCATCTGCTCGCGCGAGAGATCGGACGTCGACTGAACACCTTCCAGTCGCAGCTTGAACTCGTCGGGATTGGTGGCCCTGAACATGGCTTCCTCGAGCGTGATCAAGCCGCCGCGATAGAGCATGTACAACGACTGATCGAACGTCTGCATCTGGTACTGGCTGGTACCGAGCGAGATCTGGTCACGGATGAACTTCGTCTTGTCTTTGTTCTCGATGCACTCTTTGATGTAAGGAGTCGTGACCATGACCTCGACCGCGGGCACTCGGCCCTGGTTGTCGGCGCGCGGCAAGAGGCGCAGGGAGACGACGGCCTTGAGGACCTGCGCGAGCTGAATTCGAATCTGCTTCTGATGGTGAGGCGGAAAGACGGTGATGATTCGATTGACCGTCTCGGCAGCGTCGAGCGTATGCAGAGTCGAGAAGACGAGATGGCCGGTCTCGGCGGCGAGCAAGGCCGTCTCGATGGTCTCGTAGTCGCGCATCTCACCAACGAGAATGACGTCGGGGTCCTGACGCAACGAGGCGCGCAGCGCCCGCGAGTACTCGTAGGCATCGACATCGAGCTCTCGCTGGTTGACGATCGACTTCTTGTCACGGTGCAGATACTCGATCGGGTCTTCGACCGTCATGATGTGCTCGGCACGCGTCGAGTTCACATGGTCGATCATCGCCGCCAAGGTCGTCGACTTACCCGAACCCGTCGTTCCCGTGCACAACACGAGACCGCGGCGCTCTTCACAGATCTTCTCGAGCACTGGCGGAAGCATCAGCTCGCGAATCGAAAAGATGCGCGCCGGGATGACACGGAGCACCAGGCCGACGGTCCCTCGCTGCTGAAAGATGTTGCAGCGAAATCGTCCGAGACCGGGAACCGAGTAGGCGATGTCGATGTCCAGCTCTTCCTTGAAGCGCTGCTTCTGGCGGCTGTTCATGATCGAGAACGCCATCTGCACGGTGTCTTCCTGCATCAGACGCTTGAGCTCGTTCATCGGACGGAGCTCACCATCGATTCGCAGGACCGGCGGGCTGCCCACCTTGATGTGGACATCCGAGGCCTTGTTTTCGACCGCGATCTTCAGAATGTCGTTGATGTTCATCGAGCCGGCTCCTTCGTCATCGCTGATCTGGACGGCATGATCCCAGCAAGACCCGAGCCAATGGCATGGAACTGCCCCTGGACACCGGACGACCCGGTGAGATTGGAGTACCCAAGGTCACCGGAATGCTGGGTGCAACCAAGGATTCTATTCGATGCATGAATCTCGCAACAACGCAGAGTCCCGACTCTCGTCACCGGCTCCTCGTCAGGACGACGCCAGCAGGACAAAACTCGTCACGATCGCCGCCGTTTCGGTGCGCAATACGGTCGGCCCCAGAGCCATCGGCCGGGCCCCCAGCTCGACCAGTCGGTCCTTTTCGATGCCGCTCAATCCTCCCTCCGGCCCTAGCACCGCGACCATCCGCGGCTCGGCGGGATCTGTCGTAGGACGACTCACCAGAGAGGCGTCGGCATCGGGGCTGAGGACCACGGCAGGAGACTCGGCGACGGCCCGGCAGACCTCGTCGAAGTCGACCGTCGAGACCTCCGGCCACCACGAGCGGCCGCTCTGCTCGAGTGCGGACCGGGCCACACGCTTGAGGCGATCGACGTGCGAGTCGCTGAGCGGGCGCTGACTGCGCTCAGCGACAAAAAAGGAGACCTCATGAGCTCCGATCTCGGTCACCTTCTCGACCAGAGTGGACGCCCTCTCGGGCCGTATCGCTGCAACGTACAGCGTCAATCGCACTCGAGGCTCGAGACTCGGTGCGGCTTCGTTCAAACGCAGTTGGGCACGCCGGGAGTCGACGTCGACGACCTCTCCGTATCGGGCGTGGCCAAGACCATCGACCGCGCGCAGTCGCGCCCCGACCTGGGTTCTGCGGGATCGGAAGAAGTGCCTGTAGACGTCGCCCGTGATCTCGGCCGCGCCGTCCTGCAGCTCTTTCGGGGTCACGAGTACGTTGATCACGAGCGCCAAATCCATCGGGTCAAGCTGGCCAACGAAGATCAAAGGCGATCCAGTCGTCGAGCGTCTCGCGCGCCGTCTCGACGAGTCCGCACTCCAACCAGCGCTCGAGGACCGAGCTCTCGCGATCTCGAGGCACACCCGAAACCACGACTCGGCCGAGAGGTCGCCGCGCCAACCCAGCCACGATGCTCTCTACCGGGCCGAGGTTTTCCGGCAGCACGTTGACGAACACGGCATCGTAGGAGACGTCGTGGGAGGGCGCGAGCGCATCGACCCGAGAGAGCAGCAGCCTCGCTGTCGCCTCGGCGAGCCCGTTGCGAGCGAGATTGCGGCGCGCGAGGGATAGGGCCAGGAGGTCGACCTCGAGCGCCACGATTTGGCGCGCGCCGAGCCGGGCAGCGGCGAGACTGAGCACCCCGGTTCCGGTTCCGACGTCGAGCACTCGGAGTGGGCACCGGGACCAGCGCTGCATCAGCAGTAGCACGAGTCGAGTGGTCGGGTGTGATCCCGTCCCGAAGGCCCGCTGAGCCGGTACCGAGAGGTACAAGAGCCCTTCGTCAGCGGCGATCTGTGAGCGCTCAGAACCCGTGACCTCTGGATCACCGGGATCGAGGAAGAAGCGCCCACAACGCGTTGGTTCGGCCCACTTTCGGTGCTCGCTCAGCCAGTCCCGCTCTTCGATGGCCGCAATCTCCGGCTCGGCTCGAGCGAGGTGCGAGACCGCGCCACTCGCATACTCCGCCTGTTCTCTGGTCTCGAAGTAGCCCGTGACGAGAACACTCCCCGTTCCCGCAGTATCTCTGGTCTCGACACCACGACATCCGGCGCCCCAAAGAAGTGCGCTGAGGACGTCTTCGTCGCTCGCGGCGGTGTTCAGTCGCAACGCAAAAGAAGAGCCGCTCCGATCGCTCACGTCGCGCGCCTCCGCTGCGCGAGTGCGGTGCTCGTCACGAATGCACGACCGGCTGGGAGCCGACTCAGGTGATGCCCTCGTGCAGAGCCGAGCACGCGTCAGCCAAAGAGATCCTTGACACGATCGAGCACCTTCTTCTCGCGGACTTGTTGACCTTCCGATTCGGCGAGCTTGCGCAGCAACTCCGCTTGCTCGTCGGTCAGATCGCGAGGATGCGGCACCTTGATGCCGATCTCGACGATGTGATCACCGTAGCGTCCGCGACCGAGCTCGGGCACCCCCTTGCCGTGCAGCATGATCCTGCTGCCGACACTCGTGCCAGGCGGGACTTCGATCTCCTCCGGACCATGCACGGTTTCGATCTCGAGGGTCGCTCCCAGGGCAGCTTGGGCGTAGCCGATCTGCTGAACCGACAGCACGTCGGCTCCGTCGCGCACCCAGCGCTCGTCGTCCTCCACGAAGATCACGACGAACAGGTCACCCGGGGGGCCTCCCTTGACGCCGTGCTCACCTTCACCCTGCAACCGCAGGCGAGCTCCGGTGTCGACGCCACCTGGCACCTTCACCTGGATCGAGCGCGTCACCTCGACGCGTCCCTGACCGCGGCACTCGCCACACGGATCGGTGATCACGGTGCCCTGGCCCTGACATTCAGGGCAGGTCCGAGCAACCGTAAAAAAGCCCTGGGTCATTCGTACCTGCCCGTGTCCACCGCAGGTGGCGCAGGACTGGGGCGGGGCCGACGAGTTGCTTCCAGAACCGTCACACTGCTCGCAAACCTCGAGACGAGGAATACGCAGCTTGGGCTCGGTGCCGAAAGCGGCCTCCTCAAACGACAGACTCAGGTCATAGCGAAGATCCGACCCCCGCATGGCACCGCCACGCCCGCGCCGTCCGCGGCCACCAAAGGCATCTCCAAAACCGAAGATGTCCCCCAGGATGTCCGAGAAGTCGGAGAAGACGCTGGGATCGAAGTTCCCTGGACCGGCACCCTCCTGATGACCAAACCGGTCGTAGCGCACACGCTTCTGCGAGTCCGACAGGACCGCATACGCCTCCGCCGCCTCCTTGAAGTGCTGCTCGGCATCGGGGTCGTCCGGGTTGCGGTCCGGGTGGTACTTGACGGCGAGCTTTCTATAGGCGCTCTTGATGTCCTTCTCGTCGGCGTCGCGAGCGACGCCCAACACCTCATAGTAGTCACGCTTGGCCATCGATGGTCTCTATCGGAACGATCGTTGTTGCGGGGTCCGTGCTGTCACGCGCTCGGGCGCGGGAATCACCTGATCGAGAGAGAACTGAAAGCTGCGGCTGCGGTTGCCGCCGGCATCACGGGGTCGAACGAGCGACCTCAGTCCGCGCTCTGGTCCAGCATGAGGTTCGACAGCATTCGAGATACGGAGTTCAGATCGAACATCGCCGCTTCCATCTCGACTCGATCTTCGCCACCCAGAGCACCGCGAGCCTGGCCCATGACCTCCTTGACACGACGCTTGTCGTCGTCGCGCAAGGCTTCGCCAAACTGCTCCATCACCCTTTCGTTGGTGTAGATCATGCCCTCGAGACGGTTGCGAACTCTGCGCAGCTCACGCCGCTCCTTGTCCGCTCGAGCGAACTCGTCGGCCTCTTGAACCAGCCGCTCGACTTCTTCAGAGCTCAACCCGCTCGCCGGATTGATCTGGATGGTCTGCTGCTGGTTGGTCGCGAGATCGCGAGCCGAGACCGTGTGGATGCTGTTGGAGTCGATCGAAAACGTGACTTCGATCTGCGGAACGCCCTTCGGGGCAGGTGGGATACCCACCAGCTGGATCTTGCCCAGGGAGCGATTGTCGGTAGCGAGCTCGCGCTCGCCCTGCAGGATGTGGATCTCCACAGTGTCCTGGTTGTCGACGACCGTCGTAAAGATCTGGGAAGTCTTCGTGGGAATGGTGGAGTTGCGCTCGATGAGCTTGGTGAACAGACCACCATGAGTCTCCAGGCCGAGCGACAGCGGCGTCACGTCGAGGAGAACGACGTCCTTGATGTTGCCCTGCAGGATGCCGCCCTGAATCGCCGCTCCCATGGCGACCACTTCGTCGGGGTTGATCTCCGAGTTGGCAGGCCGACCGAAGATCTCTTCGACGATCTGGTGCACGAGAGGCGTCCGAGTCTGACCGCCAACGAGCAGCACCTCGTCGATCTGCTCGGGGTCGATACCCGCCTGCTCGAGGGCGTCGATACATGGCCCTCGAGTCCGTTCGACCAGATCGCCGACCAGCTCCTCGAACTGCTCACGAGTCAGAGACCGCGCGAGATGCCTCGGTCCACTCTCGTCCGCCGAAATGAACGGCAGATTGATCGTGGTCTCTTCACTCACCGAAAGCTCGCACTTCGCCCGCTCGGAGGCCTCCTTGAGTCGCTGCAGCGCCATGCGGTCACCACGGAGCTCGATACCCGTCTCGTTCGAGAACTCCTGGATGAGCCAGTCCATGATCCGGCGATCGAAGTCTTCGCCGCCGAGGTCGGGATCACCGTTGGTGGCCATGACCTCGAAGATGCCCTGCGACAACTCCATGACCGAGATGTCGAACGTGCCGCCGCCCAGGTCGTAGACAGCGATGTGGCGCGAGTCGTTGCGCCGCTCGAGACCGTAGGCCAAGGCGGCAGCCGTGGGCTCGTTGATGATTCGAAGCACTTCGAGGCCCGCGATCTTGCCGGCGTCCTTGGTCGCCTGGCGCTGCGAATCATCGAAGTAGGCAGGCACGGTGAGAATCGCCTCCTGGCAGGCCTCGTCCAGCAGCTCTTCGGCGAAGCTGCGCAGCTCCTGCAGGATGATCGCGGAAATCTCTTCAGGGGAGTACGTGCGCTCACGAATCCTGATCTTGACGTCGCCGTTGGGGGCCTCGACGAGCGGATACGGGAGGTGAACGTCGAGAGCTCTCTGAACCTGCGGATCGGAGTACTTACGACCAATCAGCCGCTTGACGGCAAACACCGTGTTCTGCGGATTGGTGATCGCCTGCCGCTTGGCTATCTGACCGACGAGACGGTCCCCATCCTCGGCGAACGCGACGATCGAAGCCGTCGTCCGACTGCCTTCACGATTCGACAACACCCTCGGCGCCGACAAACCTTCGACGACGGCCACACAGCTGTTGGTCGTCCCGAGATCGATTCCTAGGACTCTACCCACCTATTCGACCCACCTATTCGTCATCCTGACTTGGTGACTCAGACGTCTGGTCCGGCGGCCCTTCCACCGGAACTGCGACCCTGACCATGGCGGGTCGCAGGAGGCGATCATGCAACAGGTAGCCTCGCTGGAGCTCGTCGACCACTCGCGGCTCGGAGACCGACTCGTCTTCGAGCCGAGCCACGGCTTCGTGAACCGCAGGATCAAAGCTCGCGCCCTTGGCTTCCACGGGTCGAACCCCTCTCCGATCCAGCAGGTCGATCATCTGCTTGTAGATGAGCTCGACACCGGTCCGCAGATTGCTTTCCTCTCCAGCGGCTTCGAGGGCGCGCTCGAGATTGTCGACGACTCCGAGAAAGTCACGAAGAATGGGTTCTCCAGCGTATCGACGACTCGACTCCTGCTCCCGCTCCACGCGCTTGCGATAGTTGTCGAAGTCGGCGAGGAGCCGAACCGAGCGTTCCTTCTCTTCTTCGAGCTCACGCTTGAGGTCTTCGGTGCCAGCGTCCTCAGGCTCCGCAGACACCTCTTCCTCGGCCTCCTCGGCGAGGTTCAACGGCTCGAGATCGACTTCTTCCTCGGCAGGGCGATCGGCCTCACGCGCCTGAACCGCTTCCATCGCCTCGCGAATCGCCTCGTCCGCGTCGAGATCGGTATCGGCCTCGATGTCTAGATCGTAAGTGTCTGTGTCTTTTGGGTCTTTGGACATCTCGAAAACATTTCAGCAGGAATTCAGCAGCAAATCAGCAGCGACTCAGCAACCCCTAGCAGACGAACTCCAGAATTCGACCGTAGATCGGCTCGTCATCCCCCCGGGCATTACCACACGACTCTCCAGCATATAACCAAATCGCCACACCGAACCGCTCGGGGCCCGGCCCGGACGCACCCGACTCGTCCTGAGGCACGCTTGTGGGCACGCCGCGACGCCCCCAAGAGAGGTCGCATCGGCGACGAGCCTGGCTTGCAAGAAGCGCTCCAATCGTCCTGAACTAGAGCAATCAACAGTTTGGCAACCATGGCGCCACCGTCTTCTGCAAATCCTCCCGCAGATCGAGCGAGGGGTGTCACAACGAGTGACCCGCTGCTGACAGACGACGACCATGACTGACCGCATCGCCGAAGGCTGGCAACGAGGGCTAGAACGTCGTTTCGAGAGCTGCTGACAGACGGGCTCCGAGATAGTCCACCAGAGGAATGAGACGCGAGTAAGCCATGCGCGAAGGCCCGAAAAGCGCAACCGTACCGCTACCAGACCCCGGTGCAGCGTACTGTTTAATGATCAACGAGAAGTCGAGCTCGGAAGTGAGGTCGCTCTCCTCGCCGATGAAGACCCGCACACCCTCGCCGTCGATACAGCGATTGAGCAGCGTCACCACCTTGGCACGATCGGTAAAGGTCTCCAGAAGACGGCGGACCCGCGTCAAGTCAGAGAGCTCGGGCTGATCCAACAACGACTCCGTTCCCTGGACGACCAGCTGGGGAGCGAGCTCGAGATCCAGCCCCTTCTCCGCCATGACGACTGCGCGATTCATCAGCTCGTCCATCTGGGCGCGGGCGTCGTTCATGAGCTCGATCAGACGCTCTCTGATCTGACTGAGAGTCAGGCCGGCGAAGTTCTCGGTCAGGTAGTTCGACACGCGGACGAGCTCGTCACGCTCGATCCTGTCGTCCAGCTCGACGACCTTGTGATCCACGAACCCATTGGACGAAGCGGTGACGCAGAGCACACGACTTCCGGTCAGCGGTACGAACTCGAGCCGTCGGAGGACCGTCTGACCAAGGTCAGGAGTGACCACGATGCCGATCTGGCTCGACAACTCGGAGAGCAGCTGGGAAACGGTCGTTCCGAGTTCATCCTGGTCACCGGTGGCATGACCGATCGTCTCGTCGATCAAGCGTCGCGAGATAGCGCTGGGCGTCTCCTCCTTCATCAGCGAGTCGATGAAGAAGTGATAACCCTGCGCGGTCGGCACGCGTCCCGCCGAAGTGTGGGGCTGTTTGAGCAGACCCAGATCTTCCAGGTCGGCCATCGAGTTGCGAATACTCGCTGCCGAAAGATCGTGATTCTTGTCCTTCGCGACCCGCCGAGAACTGACCGGTTCTCCGCGAATCAGAAACGTCTCGATGACGTCTCTGAGGATCTCTCGATCACGTTGGCTGAGCTCGACTGATTCCATTGCTTCGACTTTCCCAACGACACCAGGCGGCCGCCATCCGCGAGAGGCCATCGATCGAGATCTGAGGCGCCAGCCAGAAATCGGCGAGCGCCGCGCGGTGGCAGCCGGACGATCTTAAAACAGCACGACCAACAGCAGCACGGCAGCAGCGTGCCGCTGCGCGTGCCGGACGACCGGCACCATCCCCAACCGCCCCCCGCAAGCAATCGTCAAGCACTTCCCGGAAGTGCCACTTCGGGGCCGGCTCCTCGAAGCAGCCTTCCGTATCCCGGGGGGCCGCAAACCTCCGATAGCACTGCTTGTTGACGTATCGACGAACTGCTATCCTGATCTCCTTGCAGCGGTTCGTGCTCGTACCTCCTTGGGTCGAGTGTCGTGTGGGGTGCGCACGAACCGATGAACTCAGGACCCGCTCCATCCCGCAGAGGCGTCGCGCAGAAGCGGGTGGAGTAGCGACGAGCGACGGAACCGCACAGTGGTCTTCTTCAACTACAGCACCATGCAGATGGCGGCCAAGATCGTCTATTACGGTCCTGGTCTGTGCGGTAAGACCACCAATCTCCAGCACGTGTACAACCACACGAGCCGCGACTCTCGTGGCGAGATGGTCTCGCTGGAGACCGAGACGGACCGAACTCTGTTCTTCGACCTCCTCCCGCTCGACGTCGGGACCATTCAAGGATTCAACACCCGAATCCAGCTCTACACGGTTCCGGGTCAGGTCTTCTACAACACGACCCGCAAGCTCGTGCTCAAGGGAGTCGACGGGGTCGTCTTCGTTGCAGACTCGCAGAGAGCGATGTCGCAGGCCAACGTCGATTCCTTCAAGAACCTCGAAGAGAACCTCGCTGAGATCGGACTGACGACCGACGAGATTCCGTTGGTCTTTCAGTACAACAAGCGCGATCTCAAGGACATCCTGACGGTCGACGAGCTGAATGCCTCTCTCAACCCGCGGGGTTTGCCCTACTTCGAAGCAGCCGCCGTCAAAGGGCAAGGCGTCTTCGAAACCCTCAAGGGCATCTCGAAGCTCACACTGATTGCGCTCAAGAAACGCATTGCGGAGGGCACCGGTCAGGACGCCGACACCAAGGCAGCGTCGCCGACGGCCAAACCCGCCGCGGCAACGCCAGCGGCTGGAAAGCCGGCCTCACCGAGCACTGCATCCGGCCAAGCCGGCAAACCACAGGCACCAGTCGAGCCCAGACCGACGCCGACGACGAGTCCGGCCGCTCCAGCCCAGAAGCCTGCTGGACCATCCGCCAAGGCCACGCCATCTCGGGAGGAGA
>JANQPS010001313.1 GCA_028285365.1 Thermoanaerobaculia bacterium
TTTCGGAGTGCCGGCGTCAGGAAGGCTCCGGCATTGGCAGGCTCTGGCTCGACGTTGAATCGTCCAAGGTCCATGGCACCAGGACGGTCTTTCGCCGGCTGCGCGGCCGTACTCTCGCCCGGTGAGTCGGGGAGCTCGATTTTCGCGGCTGATCCGGCGCCGTGAATGGAGTCGTACTCGGCCTCGGCCACGCCGACGTTGTAGTAGCCGCGATTGGTGAACTTGGGCGGGACGTGACAGGAGACGCAGTTGCCCACCCGGGCCTCACCTTCGTCGAAGGTCCTGAAGAAGATCTTGAAACCCGCGTAGGCCTCCTGGCTGAAGCCCTGTGGCCGTTTGATCAGGAGTCTGCCCTCTTGGTTGCCGATTCGCGTCGCAATGCCGTATGCGAAAGACTTCGGATCTTCACCCGGGTTGGGGCCCTTGCGAAGTCGGTTCTGCTCTACGAAAGCGTCCCACGGTGAGGTTTGGGTCGACTCGAGGGAACGCACGTAGTCCGCGATGGCGCGAGCGCCGAGAGCGACGTCGTCGTCGGCGCTCAGACTCGTGACGTCTGAACCGTAGGCGTTCTGGAACTGCTGGGCGTAGGTCTGCCCCGTACCGCCGCCGTGCCCTTCTTCGGACAGAGTGAAGTGAATGGCAGCGAGCGCGCGCTCGCGATCCGACTCTCGCCATCCCATCATCTCGCCGACCAGCTTGGCCGCGATCAACGGCTCGAGCTCGTCGGCGCTCCCGTCGAGGCCATAAGGCCCTTCGTCGGGCACGTCCAGGAGGCTCGGGGTGTTGCGCAGGGTGACGCCTTTGGTTGCAGTCAGGCTCCTGGGTGTGTAGTCGGCGTAGCGTCGTGTCGCTCGATCAGCGAGGTCGTCACCATGCTTGTGGCACTCGGCACAGCTGGCGCCGTAGTCGGCTGCGGGATTCGTGAAGTTGCGCTCCTCGAACAGCTGTTTGCCGAGACTCAACGCAGGACTGAGCTCGTCTCCTGTAGCTTCTTGTGCCGAGGTTCCCTGAACTCCCAAAGGTCCGACCAGGAGGCTCAGTGCGAAGGCGAAGAGGCGCGTGTTGTTCTGACGTGGCTTCATTCGGAAGTCTCCTCACCGACGATGGTCTGCAGCTTGTGTGGCGCCTCGAGTCTCGGCGTCAGTTTGATACGACGGCACCTCATTTTGCCACCTCATTTTGCCACTCCAGCGGGCTTGCGCTGCCCGTTACACGAGGCGCGTTCTCCGTGCATCACGCTCCCTGTCGACTGCTCGCGAGCTGGTCGAAGGTCTGAGCTATTCGCTCCAGGCCCTGCTGGAACAGCTCTTCGGGTGGGCCGAGGCCGAAGCGCAAGTGGTACTCGGCGCCCATCCACGTTCCCGGCACGATCAGCACGTCGTGGTCCTTGCGAATGGCATCGCACAGATCGACTGAGGGACGCTTGGCGTCGTAGCGAGCAAAAGCGTAGGCGCCGGCTTCTGGATCGCAGGAGTCGAACAGGTCGCCGTAGCCGGTCATGAAGTCGAGGAGCTGCTGTCTGTTCGTCAGCATGAAATCTCGGGCGCGCTGCCAGAGGCGCTCGCGCACCCCGGGTCGGATCGCAAAGCTGGCAGCGAAGTCCGAGAGCGCGCCGGGAGCGATGGTCGTGTAGTCGTGCAGGCGCCAACACTCTGCCGCGAGATCGGGCGGCGCCACCAGCCATCCGATACGCAAGCCAGGAAGTCCGTATGACTTCGACAGGCCGGCCGTGACCACCACACGGGGGCTCCTGCCCCAGAACGAGGGACTCAAGTCGCCGCTGTGCTCGGCGCCTCGGTAGACCTCGTCCGCGAGCACGATCGCGTTGACTTCGTCGGCGAGCTCGACGATAGTTTTGATCTCTTCGGAAGACAACAGCGCCCCGGTTGGATTGTTCGGGTGAGACAGGTAGATCAGCTTGGTGCGCTCGCTGAGCACGTCGCGAAGTGCGTCGAGGTTCGGCCCCCATTGGCGGTCTGGTCCTTCGGTCGAGCGCTCGAGCGGAAACGTCTTGACTGACGCTCCAAGACTCCTGGCCAGGCCTGCGACCTGGAGGTAGTTGGGCACCTGAATCACGACCTCGTCGCCAGGCTCGATCAGTGCCTGAGCCAGGAGCAGGTTGGCTTCCGACGTGCCGTTCGTGACCTCGATGTGCTCCGGCGAACTGCCTGGATACATGGCGCTGATCGCGCTGCGCAGCTCGGGGGTTCCGTTCGTCTGCACGTACTCCAACGGCAGTTCGGTGAGCGCCTGGAGGTCGAGTCCAAGCTCGGCCAGCTCTGCGAGCGAGGCCGGATGAACGCCGCTCTCGGAGAGGTTCACCGCGACTTTGTGCTCCCAGAGCGACTGGCCTCGCTCGAGGTCGAAGGTCTCTATATCCATCTCGGACTCTCCATGTCGGGCTCATTCCCCCTGAGACAGAAACGGCCGGCGAGTCGATCGCCGGCCGAATCCGCGGGCAGGGAGCCTGGTGGCTCCCGTTGCTGGGTCGTCAGATCCCTGCATCCGGGATCAGATGAATGACCGAGCCGAAGCCGTTCTCGATGTGACGAGCTGGTGCGTTGGAGTTGACCGTCCAGACACCACCATCTTCGTCGAACTCGATCTCACGCGTGTAGGTGACACGCGTCGGCATCCGATACTCGGTGAACTCCTTGGTCTCGGGGTTGAACCTCAGCATCGAGTCCGTGCCGGTCCCGGTGATCCAGATGTGACCAGTCTTGGGCTCGATGTTGAGGGCATACGGCAAGGCGCTCGGCCCCTTGGGCAGCGGATAGACGGACCACTCTTCGGTCTCTGGCTGGAAGCTGGCAATCTCGCCGCTCGCCCATCCAGGTACCCAAACCAGACCGTTGGGTGCGACGTGCAGGCGCCTCGGGCCGTGCACTGGCGGCTGCCACTCCATGATCTTCTTGGGGTCGTCGTCGGCGAGCTCTGGTGCGACCCTGCCGATGCGCTGGCCGTTGAGCTTGCTGTACCAGACGTGTCCCGTCACCGGCGAAGGATCGATTCCATAAGGAGTGATGCCGCGCGACTCACCGCGAGCGCCGCCTCCCTGGACCTGGTCCTTGCTGGGTAGCTTGTAGTACTTGACGTCGTAGCGATTCGTTTCGGCGTCGTAGCTGTCGGGGTCGAGGCTGAACACTCCGAGGGCCGCGTCCGTCCAGTAGAGGTCGCCGTTCGGCACGAAGCGCAGCGTGTGGGGGTAGCCGCCGCGCGGTCTCGGGTTCTCGTGGCCCGGGACGACTCGCCACTCTTTGGTCTTGACGTCGAACAGCGCCATCTCGCCGGAGAGGGCGAGAGTCAACCACATGTTGCCGTCCGGTGCGGGCTCGATGGAGTGGGGGCCTTTGATCGGTGGATCGGTGGAGTTGTAGTCCTTGCCGTTCGGGATGGAGTAGACGATGCGCTCTCCCGTGGCCGGGTCGAGAGTCTCGATGGCGTCAGCGGTCATGTCGACGGTGTAGACGAGACCGTCCATGCCGAGCTCGAGGTCATGGATCACGGCGTCGTTTTCTTTGCCCATGATCCACTCGCGGACGCGGCCCTTGAGGGCGTCGCCTTTGGGCGCCTCTTCCGGCACGTACTCTGGCCACTTGTCTTCCGCATCACGTCCGTACACCGAAACGACCCTGTCTACGAGGGTCTCCTGGGTGTGCTTGTAGAGGCCCTGGAAGCCATCCATGCGAGTGAGCATGACCTCCCAGTCGACCGGCTCTTCGGGAGAGCGGAATCCGAGGGTGCCGACCTGATGGCAGTAGGTGCACATCATCCGGAAGTTGTTCGCGTCTTTCTCGTTGTCGAACTCGAGGAGGTCGAGCAGCGTGTTGGCCGGGCGCTGCCACTGGAGATCCAGGCCCGTTGCCGCAGCCAGCTCGAGGTTGGCCTCACCCTTGTCGTGAACGTGACCGAGATCTTCCCAGGAGTCCTCGTAGCCCAGCAGGCGCGCGCGGACTTCGTAGTCGGCCATGGGGATGTCCGACAGTTTGAAGGTGCCGTCCTCCTGGCTGTAGACCGAGATGCTTCTGGCTCGGTTGTCGGAGAAGGCGGTGACCGTGGCGCCGCGCACGGGCTTGCCGTCGGTGTAGGTGATCTTGCCCTGGACCGAGACGGTCTGAACGTCGGCTGAGTTGCTGTTGGTCATTCCCATGACCAGGAGACTCATCACAAGTAAGGTGAGGAGCCAGGCTGACTTCGGCATGTTCTTCTCCCAGTTCGCTTCGTAGAGTGTCGCTTCAGGCGGTGCTCGGCGGCGTGCTCGTGACCAGTCGGGTCGTCACCGAAGGCGTGGCACGTTCTCGCTCCAATCGTTCTGACCGGGCCAGAGTGCTGGCCGGCCGGAGGCTGGAGGCTCGAGGTTCCGGGGGTGCTGATTCGTGCAAGCGTATCGACGAGTATAACTGGAAGCGTCAGTTGAAGCGTCAGGTGTGCCGGCTTCTCGTGGTCGAGTGTCGGTTCTCCCTCGACACGACCTCGACGGATCTCAGCGTGGAGGGAGCCTGACTAGAGCTTGACCAGCCCGACTAGAGCCCGACCAGGGCCCGACTGGAGCCGACTCGACAGTGCAGCTGCGAAGCTGACGTAGAATCGCGCGCCGCTCGGCGCAGCATCATGCTCAGACCGTGTGGTACTGCGCCTCGGGATGTTCGCCCGATGCGTCGACTGTTGACGAAGCCGAGCGCGAGGGGACGGACAGTGGGTAAGACGTCGAAGACTGGAAAGTCGACGAAGGGGTCCGAGAAGGGGTCCAAGAAGAGGGCTAGGAAGAGGGCGAAGCAGGAGCGTCCCGATCTGCACTCGCTCTATGAGGCGGCCGTGCAGAACGTCGAGGCTGACGTGGACTTCATTCTCAAGCGCTGGCGCAAGGCGCGCGGCGGTCAGCCACAGACCCTGCGCGAGGACTTCTGTGGAACGGCGTCGCTTGCAGCAGAGTGGGTGCGAACCCTGCCGGACGGTGAAGCTTGGGGGGTGGATCTCGATCGGGGGACTCTCGACTGGGGCTTGCGCCATCGCATTGCACCGCTCGGCAATCGAGCTGAAAGGGTGCATCTCGAGGAGGCCGACGTCCTGGTGCCCAAGGCGCCGCGGGTCGATGTTCAGGTGGCGTTCAACTTCTCGTATCAGACGTTTCGCCGCCGCGCCGATCTGGTGAGCTACTTCAGGGCCGTCTACGAGTCCCTCGACGACGGGGGGATGTTCTTCCTCGATTCTTTTGGTGGCACGGACGCTCTATGTGACGTCGAGGAGAAGACCAAGATCTCCAAGTCTGTCGAACCGGACGGTCGACGGGTTCCGGCGTTTCTCTACATCTGGGAGCAAAAGCACTTCAATGCCCTCGACCACAGCATGGATTGCAGAATCCACTTTCGCTTGAAAGACGGCCGCCGGATCCGGAACGCCTTCCGCTACACCTGGCGCATGTGGTCGCTTCCGGAGATGAACGACCTGTTGACCGAGGCTGGCTTCGAGACCGTCGACTTCTACGTCGAGGGTTGGGACGACGAGACCGACGAGCCCGACGGGATCTTCAAGAAGCGCAAGCGTGTCGACAACGAAGGCAGCTGGATCGCCTACGTCGTCGCCAGCAAACCCTGTTGAGCCAACGAGCGCCGAGAGGCAAAAGGCTGGTCTTCCGAACGGCCCTCAGGAGTCGCCTTTGCCGTCTTTGGACTTGCCGAGCTTGGGCTTCTGAGAACTGAGGTCTTGGCTCTCGTCGGCCTTCGATTCACCCTCTTCCGCTCCCAGGACCTGGTTCTGCGGCACCCCGAGCTTCTCCCAGTCGGACTCGGGAGCATCGACCGCGATGCTGAGTCCGCCGTCCGAGCCCACGAACACGGGATCGGCCATCACTTTCACGCGGCCGCCTCCGATCTCGGCGAGGGTGCGCTCCAGCGCAGCACCGAGACCTGAGATCAGGCCCGTGCCGCCCGTCAGCACGATGTTGTTACGCACCTTGGCCTGATACTCGGGCTCGACGCGCGAAACGAGGTCGACCATGGTCTCGGAGAGCGGCGGCAGGAGTGATTCACAGGCCGCCTTCATCTCTTCTGTGACGTCGATCTCGGTGGGTTTTCCTCGCACGGGGACTTCGACTACCACTGGCTGTTTGGGAGCTCCGATGAAAGCGTGCTGCTCCTTCCAGGCCCGCACCATGTGCATCGAGAAGGCTGCCTCCGGGAAGCGCTCCCTCACTGACGTGAAGAGGAGCTGGTCGACCGCATCCCCCGCGTTGGTCAGGGTGCGCTGATCGTCTTCGGTCGGGTAGCGCCCGTTCATGACACAGAAGTCGGCGGTGCCCGCGCCGATGTCGATGATCATCGTGTGCAACAGCGCCTCGAGTCCGTAAGCCACGGCAAAAGGCTCGGAAACGATCATGAGGCTGCCCACGAGACCTTCCATGGCCTGTCGCAGATTCTGCTTGCTGACGCGGAGTGCTTCCGCGGGAACGCCAACGACGGCTCGAGTCCGTGACGGGTCGTGCCCGTTGGCGCCCGCGTCAGCCACCGCGAGGTCGATGAGGTGGCTCAGCAGCTCGCGCACCGCCTGGGTGTCCTTTTCGGACCCTTCTTTGATCAGCCCACGCTCGAGTGGCCTGTGGAGGTCGAGCATGGGCCGGTTCTCCAGCGCCTCCTCACCAATTAGCACATCGCGCTTGAGGACCTTGCGGGCCACCATGTCGACGGGCCAACCGACGTAGCTCTGGACCACGTGGCGTGTTCCCGTCGACGAGGAGATGGCGCTTCGTGAGGTGCCGAGGTCGATACCAACCTGGAGGTAGTTGTTGTTGGACATGGTGATCCTTTCAGGGGAATGAGGGAGCAGGGCGCCAGCGCCCATCTGTGTTCCAGTGTCGGCAGTCAGGAGTCGACGGCGTCTCGGGCGGCGGATGCTATGTGATGCGCTGTGTGGTTACGGTGTGATGCTTGATGCTACGACCATCGTGGTCGTGCCGTCTGCCGCCGGTATCGAGACTCGCCAGCGGGTGACTTGGACCCGATCAGCCACCTCCGGCGGAGCCTCGTGACGGGGCGGCTATCGATCCGTCGGCCGGGCTGGCGCCGATGTGAACTGGCGGACTGGGCGGCACCGTCAGGCTGGCTGCGTAGTCGACGATCCCTTCGAACAGGGATTGTGCGATCAGCTGGCGATAGCTCGGCTGCTTGAGGAGCTCGACGTCGTCGTCGTCCGAGAGGCACGCCACCTCCGCCAGAATGGCGGGCATCTCGGTGCCGATGAGCACCATGAAGGGAGCCCTCTTGACGCCTCGATCTCGAAGTCCTGGGCTGCGCTGGCTGAGCTTGCGAAAGAGCGATCGTTGGACGAAGGTTGCGAGCTGGCGTGACTCGTCACCCCTCACGTCGCGGTAGAGGCCATCGAGCAGGCTGCGAAAGTCGGTCAGTGAGTAACCGGGTGACTGGTTCTCACGAATGGCCTTTTGCTCGATGATGGGGTCCAGTGTCGCTCCGAGATAGTAGGTCTCGACGCCGCGAGTGGCCTCCCTGCCGAGCCAGTTGAGATGGATCGAGATGAAGAGATCGCCGCGCGCCGTGTTGGCGATGTGCGCCCGGTCCGCGAGCTCGACGTCGCGATCTTCGTCCCGGGTCATGATGACCTCGAACCCGCGTGCCTTCAGAAGGTCTCGGAGGCGCTGCGAAATGTCGAGCGCCAGGTCTTTCTCGAGCATTCCTGGCGCAGAGGTACCGGAGTTGATGCCACCGTGGCCGGCGTCGACGACCACGCGCTCCAGGCCAAGTGGGAAGAGGGCCCGGTTGATCTTCGGCGGCTCGGTCAGACTGATCGACGTGGGCTCGCTGGAGCCGCGCTGGGTGAGAGTCTCGAGGACGATCGGTTTGGCAGTCTCGGCAAGGCTCTGATCGAGCGCCCGGTTGATCTGGCTGATCAGGAGAGTCGACGCAGTGAGCACCAGGACGAGGGCCGCCCACACCGCACCGCGGGTCGAGAGTCGCAGGAAGCGACGCCGCGGCCGTTCGACGTTGGGAACACGGCCGTGGATCAGATCCAGATTTTCGCTGATCGCTCCCGAGACGAGTCGTCGCTTGAGCCGGCTGTTGTTGGCCACTGGCGTGTCTAGCTCGCAGCCCGTTGAGGACCGCAAAGCTCTGAAAATGATGGGCTTAGGGCAAACATAGAGGACTGCTGGAAACGCACTCCAGGACAGTCCACAGTAGCACAGGACGAGGTTGGTGAGACGGTCTCCCGGTCATCATTCTGTCCCGCTCGCCACATTCTGCGGTGCCGCTTCCGGGCCGCCGGTCACCGCTGCGGCATCAGGTGGCCGTCTCGGTCCAATTGCACGGGAAACGCCTTCGATTCGGCGCTCCAGCACTGTGCCATTCGCCGGTAGGCTCGCGGTCGACCATGGATATCTTGCAGATCGATGCTTTTGCGAGCGAGCCGTTCTCCGGAAACCCGGCGGCGGTTTGCCTACTGGACGATGGGCGCGACGAGAGTTGGATGCAATCCGTCGCCGCCGAGATGAATCTGTCGGAAACCGCTTTCGTCGCCAAACAGGGAACCGGTAGTGGCGACCGGGCGCAATACGAGATTCGATGGTTCACTCCGCAGGTCGAGGTCGATCTCTGCGGGCACGCCACCTTGGCCTCGGCTCATGCTCTCTGGACTACCGGCAGAGTTGCGCCGTCAGATC
>JANQPS010001334.1 GCA_028285365.1 Thermoanaerobaculia bacterium
TTTGAGATTCTCTGCCGGATTGTTCGAGCAATCCCCCTGTTCGACCAGGAAGGCATAAAGACGCCGGACCGCCACCAGTGCCCTCGTAATGGAGCGCGGTGACAACCCTTGGCGCCGCAGCGAGCGAACGTGCTGCCCCACACGCTGCGTATCGACCTCAGCGAGCGCGATCTCGTCCTTCTCGAGGTGCGCGAGAAAGCGCCGGAGATCCGAGCGGTAGGCATCCACCGTGTTGCGCGACAGGCCGCGCTCGACGAGGAGGTGGTCGAGAAACAGGTCGAGCAAGCGACGATCGAGCGATTGAGCACCCACGCCGCTCAACCTAGCAGCCTCCGGAGCCGAAGAACCGAGCTCGCATCCGTCCGTCATCGCATGCCAGAGCGGCACCGCCAGGAGGCCGGGAGTTTCGAGCCTCAGAGAGGCTCACCCCGCAAGAACCGGTCAGCTCGAAACTCCAAGCAACTCGCGGAACCAGGCACGCCTAGGATGACGGCGCGTCTCCTAGCGAGTTGCCACGACCGGAGTTTCGAGCCTCACGAAGCCTCACTGATCAAGAACGGCTCAACTCGAAACTCCCAAGCAACTCGCGGAACCAGGCACGCCTAGGATGACGGCGCGTCGCCTAGCGAGTTGCCAGGACCCAGCTGTCTGTGGCTCCCGTCGCACAGCGGTTCCTTGTCGGTGCGCTTGCATTGACACAGGGAGACCTTGCGGTCGGCTTCGAGCTTCCAGCGCATCGGCTCGAAGCTCGTTCCCCGATGGGAACCATCACAGAAGGGCTGGTTGGACGACAGCCCACACCGACACCAGAAGTAGGTACCGGCCGCCAGATCGATGACCACCGGCTCGTTCGCAGCAACCTTGGCGGCAACGTTGGCTTCGCCAGAGGTCTCGGGGCCCTGCTCGTCTTGGCTCATGGCTCAGTGCCTCACAGTCTCTTGTCGTTCCATCTCTTGTCGTTCCATCTCTTGTCGATCTGACTCTTGCCGACCTACTCTTGTCGACCTGGCCCTTGCCGTCCTATCGATCGCCTGCAAAACGCTCGATGAGTCGACGCTCGACGAGCTCCGGCAAGAGCCCTTCAGGTTGGCCGCCCAGGCGAAACACTTCCTTGATCAAGCTGCTCGACAGATCCTGGTATTCGCTCGCGGGGAAGAGAAACAGGGTCGCCACGTCAGGCTCCAGCCGACGGTTCATCAGGGTCATCGGCAACTCGTAGTCGAGGTCGGTTCCGGTACGCAGTCCTCGCACGATATAGCCGGCTCCGAGTTGACGCGCGAAGTCGACGAGCAGACCAGAGAAGCTCTTCACTCGGATTCCGGGATCATCGGCGAACAGCTCGTTCAGCATCTCGATGCGCTCGGCCAACGAGAAGGTCGGCTTCTTGTTCTCGTTGTTGAGAACCGCCACCACCAGCTCGCCAAAGAGCGGCCGACTTCGCTTGACCAGATCCACGTGGCCGTTGTGAATCGGATCGAACGATCCGGGAAAAAGTCCAATCACGCTCATCGACGTCTCCCTGAAGCGCTCGCCTCGCTACCTCTGGCGCAGGCCCGGATGAAGGCGGTTTGGCGCAACAACCTTATCGACCCTATCGTCCCGCTGCCGCCGAAGCCCCAGCGAGTCGCTCGCGCAAGTCCAGAGTGACGCTGTTGTGAGCACTGTCGACCAGCCGCAACAGAACCAGCTGTTCACTGCCGTCGAGGCTCACAGAGAGAACTTCGTTGCGCGCGTCGAGGAGACCGTCGGCCGAGCGCAACGGCTGCCAGGCCTTGGCGTCGACACTGATCGAAGCCTCCTGGATCGGGCTGAGCTCGTCGGAGACCACGATCTGCCAGCCGTCACCCGCTTGCCTGATCCGCTCGACGCTCGGAGCGCCGTGGTCGATCACGATTTGACCGGTCACTCGCTCAGCCTGAAGTGCGGCGTTTTCGCCCTGAGACTCCTCGTCGGTCACCGTCAACCGAAACCGGTAGTAGCCGTCCGGCAAGACCGTGGAGTCGAATCCGTAGGACGAGTCGTCGACGTCGTCGACGATCTCCAGCCAGTTGTCGTCGTTCTCGCGCCTGAAGGCGACCGAGTAGCGCAGCTCGTCGCCATTCGGGTCCGACGCCTTCCACTGCAGCGTGCGGTAACCGAGCTTCCACAGCTTCTTCGAGCGTGCTGCTGTGTCTTTGGCGAGCCCGCCGAACGTCGTGAAGATTCCGTCGCGGTTCGGGTTGGCGCGCTCGAACGCCTGATTGGAGGGGTTGAAGTTGGCCGGCACGAGCACCTCCCCGGCAGCGAGGACCTCGAGCGACTCGATCGTGGGGCGCCGATTCTGTTGCACGTACGAGACGTCAACGGCCCTCACTTCCGGGCTCGCGTCTTCGCTTCCCTCGAAGTCGACCCGCCACTGGAAGTAGCGGCCCTGCGCAAGGTCGCCGATCAGGATCTCGCGCCCCGCACTCGGCTGGGTCCACTCGCTCCAGCTCTCATCGGGGAGTGCACTCATGCCTGCGCGTACGCGAAACCCGAGAGATGCGTCTTGCGGAACACGACCATTCCAGTGCAGGGTGCCGAACCGCGCGACGTGTCCGGCATCGAGGACCTTGCTGGTGTAGGTACCGGTTCGTGAGCCCTCTCGAGTGCTGCGATGAAGGCCAGCACCACTCGTCGTGGCCACAGCGAGTCCGTCATCCTCGCCCGCCATCAGCTGCACCACCTGAGCGTCGTCCAGATCCTGTTCGAGCACCAGCTGGCCGTCGCGAACCGAGTAGATCTTGCCGTCCTGTCCGGTGCCGAGCCAAAGGCGATCGCGCCACAACATGGTGTAGACCGTGTCTTTGGTCAGCTCGGCCACGCTGTCGACCGAGCCGTTGGGGTCGAGACGGAGGATCACACTGCGCGCACCCGTGAAACCCGCCGGCCGGGACCCGGCAGCAACGGCTCCGGTGGAGACCTTGACCTCCTGGTTCTGCTGATCCGCGGTGCTCGACTCCGAGTCGCTCGACGTGCTCGCTGGCAGCTGCACGAAACTCCCCTCAGAAGCCACCGCCGCGGCGAAGAAGGAGCCATCTGGACCGGCCACGAGGTCGGTGATCTCGGGTTGTTCAGCGTCGAACAGGGTTGCGGCGCGCTCGGCGTCGATGATGCGCAAGACCCGACCCTCACCCGCCGTACCCAGGTAGACCGTGTCTCCCTGCACCAGGAGGCTGCGCGCATGAGTGTCGCGATCGTCGTAGTAGATCGTGGCCGAAGCGTCGCTCTCGTCGATCACGAAGACCTTGCCGTCCACCCCCGTCGCCACGAGGAGGCGTCCATCCGGCAGTGGCTCGAGATCCCAGATATAGCGCTCCCCCGGTGCAAACAAAACTCCAGTCGTACCGTCCGGCGCGCGCTTGTACACCTTGCCGTCGGGAGAGCTCCCGACGTAGACCGAGCCGTCGCTGCCGACGTGCAGGGCAAACACCTCCGGCTCTTCGGTCTCGAGCAGCTCGCTGATGTCGCCATCGTCCGAGATGAGGAGGACCTTGCCTGAGTTACCGGTCGCCACGACCCATCCGTCGGGATGACGGGCGGCCGCGAAGAGGAAAGGCTCTTCTGGCTGAGCCAGGGGGCGCACCGCCGGGGCCAGACGGAGCACTCCGAGCGCGTCGATGCCGATACCCGTGGCCTCCCCCGCTCCGAAATCGGCTGCACCGGTAGTGCGCAGGATCTTCACCTGGCTCGCCGGCGAGACTGCCGCAACCAGCAGCCCACCTACGAGAGCCACACCGATCCATCGTGATAGCCGCCGACCGAAAGTCACCGGGCGCTCTGCGCCCATCAATCCAAGCAAGTCGTTCATCGAGAAACCAGTTCGCATGCGCTCGTCGTTGTTCGTAGTGTCTTGTGGTGTCTTGTGTCGTCACCGCGAGTCCGGACGGTCACGGCTTCATCGACGTCGCGAGGCCCACCGAGACTCAGCCGCTGGGCTCTCGCTGCACCGTGAGATCGATACGCACCAGTCCATCTACTGGACGCCCACGCTCACGCCGAGCTCTCTCGACGACAGCCAGGTTGACGGCCGGTACCCTGGCGCCGGTCTCCTTCGAGAGCAACGAACGGAGAGAGCCGGGAAGCTCACTGAGCGTTCGGCCGTCGACGAGGAGGCCTCTCGCTGGCTTCACTCCCAGGACCGACAGCTCGCGCTTCGAGGCATAGCCGCGCAGCTGATCGAGCGAGGCGGCAAAGTCCCTGGGGCGTCTGGGCTGCATCTGCAACTCCGCAGCATCCACGCTCACGCCGTCGCCGACGAATAGGTAGTAGGGACCCGGCCTCACGTCCGCCGGTATCGAAACGTCGAGGGTCTCGCGCTTGGTTTCGCCACGGTAGTCCCGCAGTTCGAGGTGCAGTTTCAGAGACTCTCCCGCGCGCACGCGAGAACGTTGAGGATGCGCGGCGACGAGGCTCTGGGTTCGAATCTGCGGGTGCAGAGCCAGGTCGATGTCGATCGACTCCATCTCGACGTCCACCAGGCCGTTGAGCTCCAGAAACGCCACCAGCTGCAGCAGGTAGATGACCGCATCGAAGCCGGCGCTCGAGCCATCGAACGTCTGTTCGACGTCGAGCGTCTCGTAGCCACTGATGGCAAGCTGTGCGGTCATGTCGACGCCGAATTCACCCGCCGAGACCTCGGCCACTTCGAGAGCCTGCAGCACCGGAATCGCCGCCAAGCTCGGCCTCATGGCTGGCAGATCCGCCAAGAAGAGCTCGAACTTCACATCCGACTGACCGCGGATCCTGACAGTCATCGGAGTCGTGGGTGCCGTCAGTCCAACCTGGCCCCTGATTCCCGCAAACCGGTCTTCGTCGAAAGCGCCGACGACCTCTCCCACGTTGGTCAGCTTGAAGGAGCTGAGCCGACTCGAGACCACCGTGACGACTTCCGCCTTGGCCAAAGGCAGTCGCACCGAACCCATGCCCATGAACGGATGACCAAACGCCAGAATCTGATCGCCTCGCCTCTCGGTAACGGTGCCCGATGCCGACATCTGCAGATCACCGCCGACGAGCACCGCTGCCACTGCGGAGCCGGCCTCCAGATCGGGCAGGTCGAGCTGATCTCCCGCGCGACCCGCAGGGGCCACAACCCCGAGAGCCTTCTGAGCAAAGCTCATCGAGCGCGGACCCAGGCCGCTCGCGCCGAACTGGATCAGGCTAGTCGCCGCGCCGGAGAGATCACCAGCCAGCGCGTCGGCTGAAGAGGGAGCCAGCGCTGCGAAAGCGGCTTCGAGTCGCTCCCTTCCATTGCCACGCTCGAGTAGCGAGCGCAGCAGCGTTTCGGGCTCGAATCCGGGTCGCGTCGTTCCTACGGAGCGCGACGCACTGTCCGGAGTGTCGATCGTCGCCTCACCGGTTCCGCTGGGGGCCAGCGGAATCTCGCCGAGACTTCTCATGGCGTCGATCGGCATGATCCCCGCGAGCGCTCCCGTCGAGAAGTCCCAGGAGAAGGAGACCGCACCGGCCAGCCGATCATCGATGAAAACCGGGCTACCGCTCATGCCGGCGATGACCCCGGAGCTCTCGAGATCCGCTCCACTCAGGCGGGCCAAGATGAAGCTCTGGCCCGGGTTGAAGTTGCGCAGGACCCCAACGACTTCGACCTCGAAGCGCTCGAGCGTTCCACCCTCGAAAACCGAGATTCCGTAACCGCGCTGGCCACGCTCCACCTCGTCGACGCCGATCGTCGGCTCCGACGTGGGTTCGGAATCACCGACCTGCGCGACGCCGGCCCAAGCCAGGAGAGACAGCAAGAACCCGATCGAAATCGCGGTTTTCCCGCTGTTCACGAGGTTCTCCCGCGGGGAGCGCTGGCTCGCAGTCGCTTCATGGTGAACCCCTGAAGTGTGGATTTCCCGTAAAGAAGGCCCGCGAGCGAGTGCTCATCCGACTTCTCCACAGGCTTTTCCGCAGGCTGTGCGGAAATCGTGGCTCTCGATGGGAAAACGGCCCTCCCGCAAGATCCGCAGGCGACCATCGGCGCAACTTACCATGGTCGACGGCTCTCCTCCGGGCAGGATGCCACCGTCGATCAGAACCGCGGGATGACCGCCGAGGACACGGTCCAGCTCGTCGGGATCGAGCACTGCGGGCTCACCACTCAGATTGGCGCTGGTCGCGGTGAGGGGACCACAAACCGCCAGAAGACTCAGCAAACCACCGTGAGCAGGAATCCTGACGGCCAGGTGCTTGGAGGTGGCTTGTGCCGGCCAACCGGCGTCACAATCGAGGAGCACGGTCAGCGGCGCCGGCCAACGATCGCTCGCCCACTCCAGGAGCCGGTCGCTGGGGCCACCGGTGAGCTCGAGAATCTGCTCGACGCTGGCGGCAACGACCGGAAGCGGCTTGCCGCGCTCCCGACGCTTGACCCGGTAAACCAGTTCGACGCCCTTCTCACTGCGCGGGTCGACCGCCAAGCCGTAGGAAGACTCGGTGGGAATCACGAGCAAACCTCCACCGCGCACGAAGTCGGGGATGTCGGAGGCGATCGATGCCGAGGGGCAGATTCGTTCGACGGCCACTTCAGTCTCGACGCGCAGGTCGCCGGGCCCCGAGCATTACTCGCCGCCACCCTTGGAGATCAGCTCCCGAGCATGTGAACGGGTCAGCTCGGTGATCTCTTCGCCTCCCAGCATGCGCGAGAGCTCGTCGACTCTCGTTTCGCCCCGCAAAGTCTCGACCTCGACGCTCGTGCGCTTGCCCTGGACTCGTTTGCGCACCGTGAGGTGCTGATGTGCCTGAGAGGCGACTTGCGGCAGGTGAGTCACAGCCAACACCTGCCCCTGCTCGCCCAGCCGACCGAGCTTGCGACCAACCGCGGCCGCCTCTGCACCACCAACTCCCACGTCGACTTCGTCGAAGACCACACTCGGAGGCTTTCCTCCGCCCCGTTTGCCGAGATCGGCAAGGACGACCTGGAGTGCGAGGAACAGTCGCGCCAGCTCCCCACCCGAGGCGATGCGCGCGAGCGGTGCAGGAGGCTCGCCTGGATTGGGCGCAAACATGAACGTGACTTCGTCGAAACCACGTGCGCCGATGCGCAGCCGCTGACCGTCGATCTCCACTCCACGACTCGCGTGCTCGCCGCCGGGCGCGACCAGAGCAGGTTCGATTCGAACCTCGAAGGCTGCACGTGGCAGCGCCAGCTCGGCCAGATGCGCCAGGAGCTCCCGCTGCAGCTTGGCGGCCCACTTCTGTCTCTCGGATGAGAGCTTCTTGGCCAGCGACACACAGACCTCGAGCTTGTCGGCGACCTCGGCTCGCAGCTCGTCGAGGCGCCCCTCGTCGACCTCGAGCTCATCGAGCTCACCGGCAATGCGCGCCGAGTAGGCCAGGACCTCGCCCGAGCCTTCGCCGTACTTGCGAAAGAGCCTTTGCAGCTCGGCGAGACGATCCTCCACGGCATTGAGCCGCTGGGGGCTCGCATCCACGGAATCAAAACGCGAGCGTACGGTCGCAGCGAGCTCCTGAACACGGATTCGCAGCTCGTCGAGCTCGCCCAGCCAGTCACGGGCTTCTCCGTCCCAGCGCGGAAACTCCGCCAAGGCCGAGTTCGCTCGCGCCAGCTGAGCGGCCGCCGAGCTCTCGTCGTCGACGAGCTGATGGAGCGCGCGATCCGCCCCGATTCGAATCTCTTCGGCGTGTCGCAGCAGATCCCGCTCCTGGGTGAGCTCGACGTCTTCGCCTTCCGTGATCTGTGCGTTTTCGATCTCGGCCAGCTGATAGCGCAGCAGATCGGCTCGCTCACCCCGCGCGCGGTCGTCCGTGGTGAGCCGCTCGAGCTTCTCGACGACGCTCGAGTAGTCCCGGAAAGCCTCAGCACTGCGCTCCAGCAATCGGGAGCCCTTGTCGCCACCGATCCTGTCCAGCCAGGACAGCTGGAGATCAGGCTGCATCAGCCCCAGCTCTTCGCGCTGGGAGTGAATCCGCATCAGGTCTGGAGCGATCGCTACGAGGAGCCGTAGGGTCGCCGGCTGGTCGTTGAGAAAGACCCGATTGCGACCACTGCGACTCACTTCGCGCCGCACGATCAGGTCGTCTTCGCTGCAGTCGATGCCTCCCTCTTCCAGGGTCTTGCGCCAGCGGTTACCGCGCGGCTCGAACATACCCGTGACGAGCAGTGAGTCCGCGCCGGCTCGAATCAAGTCGCTCGAGGCACGAGCTCCGGCCAACAGGGCCAGCGAGTCGACGACCAACGACTTGCCGGCGCCAGTCTCACCGGTCACGACGCTGAGCCCACCGTCGAGATCGAGACTGGCCTCCTCGATCACCGCCAGGTTGCGAACGTGCAGGTGGCGCAGCATCACACTTCCGCTGGTCGACGAATCGTGATCATCAGTCCGGATCGACGAGCTCGCCGGCCCGAGACGTCGCTTCGACGACCGCCTTGATGAGAGTGACCCGAAGCCCGCCTTCTTCGAGCTTGAGTAGCCCGTCGACGGTACAGCCAGCCGGCGTCGTCACCTCGTCCTTGAGGAGCGCTGGATGGTTGCCTGTCTCGAGCACCATTCCGGCAGCGCCCAGACACGTCTGGGCAGCGAGCTCGATGGCCGTCGACCGTGGCAACCCCACCTTGACCCCGCCCTCCGCGAGGGCCTCGATGACGACGTAGATGAAAGCAGGACCGCTGGCACTGAGTCCGGTGACGGCGTCGAAGTGCTTCTCGTCGAGGCGCAGGGACCGTCCCAGCGGTCGGAACATCGCCTCGGCGACCTCCAGGTGTTCGCTCGTAGCCAGCCGACCACCGCAGATGGCGCTCATCCCGCTGCCAATCAGGCTCGGAGTGTTGGGCATCACACGGACGAGAGCCACGTCACCTGTCAGCATGTCTTCGAGTGCGGTTGTCTTGACTCCGGCAAGAACCGAAATCAGCAGCTGGTCGGTGGTCAGGAGGTCGCCGATCTGCGCTAGAACGGGCCGTGCAGTCTGTGGCTTCACACCCAACAGAATGACGTCGGCACCCTGAGCTGCTGACCGATTGTCGAGTGTGGTGGCGACGCCGAGCTTGTCTTCGAGATGATCCAGCCGCTCCTGGTGAGCGGCCGTGGCAACCACCTGCTCTCTGTCGAGATAACCGGCCTGGAGCAGGCCGCTGACCAGGGTCTCTCCCATCTTGCCTGCGCCGATGACGGCGATGCGTTTGCCCGCGAGCTCTTTCAAGGGGGACTCCTGTGACCGGCTTCTGTCTCTGCTGTGTACTGGTGCCTAGGGACGACGTTGCGCAGAAAAGACGTTGACTCAGCGCGTTTGCTCAGGACGTTTGCGACAGCGCTCGACATTATGGCAGCGACGGATGCTGTTGGCGCCTCAACAGGCTAGACGGCAGAGAGCAGCGATTGCCTTCAGGTCGGCGCCAGAAGCAAAGCCGTTCCAGCTTGCTGGATCAGCCGCTACGCCCGAGCAGAGCCTTGAGAACGTAGATCGCAATCTGCGGGTTCTCGCGCAGCCGGCGAATCGAGTACTCGTACCACTCCTTGCCGTACGGGACGTAGACCCTCAGCGGATGCCCGCTGTCGCGAAGCACGTCGCGAAGCTGCTCGTCGACGCCGAGCAGCGTCTGAAACTCGTAACGCTCGGGGCCCAGGTCGTAGCGCTTGATCAATCCGTCGGCCTGGGAGACCAGATACTCGTCGTGTGTAGCGATCCCCACGATGGCGCCGCGCATGAACAAGAGCTCGAGCGCGTCGACGAAGGCCGCGCGGACGGTGTCGTAGTCTTTGTAGGCCACGCCCCGCGGCTCGATGTAGATGCCCTTGCAGAGACGGACGTTCGCGCCTTCGGGCAAAGCTCGGATATCACTCAGCGTCCGCCTCATGTAGGCCTGGAGGACGATCCCCATGTGCGGGTAGTGCTCCAACATCTCGCTGTAGAGCTCGAGGGTGTCGTCGGTGCACGTGTGGTCTTCCATGTCGATGCGCACGAAGGTCTCGTGCGACGCCGCTGACGAAAGCACCTGTTCGAGATTCTCACGGCACAGAGCGCCGTCGACCTTGAGTCCGAGAAGCGTGAGCTTGATCGAGACGCCGACGCTGTCGGCGCGCGGCGGATCCTCACGCGCGAGACGCTCGATCAGCTCGACGTACTCGCTGGTGGCGGAGACGGCGTGCTCCCGCTGATCCACTTCTTCTCCCAGCAGGGCCAGAGTCGACCTGAATCCCGCGGCTTCGAGATCGCGAGCCGCGCGTACCGCATCGTCCATGCCGTCGCCCGCGACATAACGACTGGCCACCCGCCCGACGATGAACTTCGGCACCAGTGGGAGGCTCAGCCCTATCGCCGTCCGCAGCACCTCAGCAGTCTCCTCGAGAAGCGAGCGGGGCCATCACCTGCGATCGATCGGTCGGCTCGCCGAGTTCGAGATCGGCGGAGGCCATCATCGAGACCGGCGCACGTGCTCGTGGGCGTGGTAACTCGACCGCACGAGCGGTCCGGCTTCGCAGTGATCGAATCCGAACGACAGGGCGAGATCTCGGATCTCGTCGAAACGTCGCGGCTCGACAAAACGATCGACCGGCAGGTGTTCCTTGGTCGGCTGCAAGTACTGGCCTACCGCCAGGATCTCGACTCCGGCGTCTCGAATCTCGCGGATGGTCTGCTCGAGCTCGTCGTCTGTCTCACCCAATCCAACCATGACGGCCGTCTTGACGCGTCCCGAATAGTCGCCGCGATCCCGACGCTCGCTCGCGTCCGCAAGGAGACCCAGAGAGCGCTCGTAGGCACTTCCGGGGCGAGCTGCCCGATAGAGCCTGGGGACGGTTTCCATGTTGTGTGAGAACACCTCGGGCTCGGCCTCGAGCACGACGTCGAGAGCGGTGGCCACTCTCCTGAAGTCCGGCGTGAGGACTTCGACAGCCGTCTCCGGCATGCGCGCGCGGATGGCGCTGATGACGTCCGCGAAGTGTCGGGCTCCACCGTCCGGGAGATCATCACGATCGACGGACGTGATGACCGCATGTTTCAGCCCCATCACTTCGACGGCTTGCGCAACATGCTCGGGCTCGGACGCATCGACCCCTGGCTCGGGGCGACCCGTCTTGACGGCACAAAAACCACAGCGCCGAGTGCAGATGTCGCCCAGGATCATGAACGTCGCCGTCCCGTGCTCACCCCAGCATTCGTAGATGTTGGGGCAACGGGCCTCTTGGCACACGGTGTTCAGGTCGAGCTTCTCGACCAGGTGCCGCACCTCGTGGTAGCGCTTGGGCGTCGACAGCCGAATCTTGAGCCAAGGCGGACGTCCGCTGTAGGACTCGCTGGGCTCTTGGACAGCTGCACCGGGAGAGGCTGGCGTACCGATCTGGACGAGACTTGCCATACGAGGCGAATCTTAGCCCCGAAAGGGACCCTGAGTCGCCCTCCGCGCGGCGCCCGCGATCAACAAACGTCGAGCCCGATGTCGAGCGCGGGCGAACTGTGGGTGAGCCAACCGACGGAGATCATGTCGACCCCGGTTGCAGCCACATCGGCCACGTTCGTCAAGTCGATTCCCCCCGAGGCTTCTGTTCGCGCGCGGCCACTGCACATCGCAACAGCCTGGCGGAGCTCATCCAGCTGCATGTTGTCGAGCAGGAAGGCATCAACTCCCAGCTCGAGTCCCAGCGCGAGCTGTTCGAGGCTGTCGACCTCGAGCTCGACTTTGACCATGTGACCAACGGTGGCTCGAACTCTAATGACTGCCTCCTCCAGGTCTCCGGCCCAGGCAATGTGGTTGTCTTTGACGAGAACTGCATCGTCCAGACCAAAGCGATGATTGGCGCCCCCTCCACAACGAACCGCGTACTTCTCCAAGGCGCGCAGACCGGGCGTCGTCTTGCGGGTGCAGACGATCTGAGCGCGGCTGCCTCTCACAGCCTCGACGAAACGCGCGGTGGCGGTTGCGATTCCTGAGAGGTGACACAGCAGGTTGAGAGCGGTGCGCTCCCCGACGAGGATCGCAGCTGCTCGTCCTTCGACCTCGGCGATGAGGTCACCTGGCATCACGACGTCGCCGTCCGCCTTGACGACCCGAAGGCACGACTGCTCGTCGAGTCGCAAGAAGACGTATGCCAAGAACTCCGTGCCCGAAACCGTTCCCGACTTTCGCGCCACGAAACGAGCCGTGCCCCGCTGAACTGGATCCACGGTTGCCTGCGTCGTCAAGTCGCCGGCGAGTCCGAGGTCCT
>JANQPS010001341.1 GCA_028285365.1 Thermoanaerobaculia bacterium
AGTACTCCGGATCTTCGATCCCGACAACTTCATGCGGGATCTTTCGGGCCTCGGCTTCGAAGCCGAGGAGCAGGCACTGTTCGAGCAGTTCATCGAACGGCCCCACGGCATCATCCTGGTCACCGGGCCCACGGGTTCTGGCAAGAGCACGACACTCTACTCAGCGCTCGGAACCCTGGCTCGCGAGGAGCTGAACGTCACCACCATCGAAGAACCCATCGAGATGGTGCACGAGTCATTCAATCAGGTGGCTGTGCAGGTCAAAGCGGGTGTCACCTTCGCAGCAGCGCTCAGGCACATCCTCCGGCAAGACCCCGACGTCATCATGGTCGGTGAGATCCGTGACGTCGAAACCGCTCAGTACGCCATTCAGGCGGCCATGACCGGTCATCTGGTGTTCTCCACCATGCACACCAACGACGCGTCCTCGGCCGTAGCGCGCCTGCGGGACCTGGAGATCGAGTCCTACATGATCAGCTCGACCCTGATCGGAACCATGGCCCAGCGCCTCGTCAGGCGCATCTGCGAGCGCTGCACGCAAGATTTGGTCCTCAGCAACGACGAGATCCGTGCTCTCAACCTCAGCGTACCGGCCGACAAGCAGGTCCGAGTCAAGCATGGCGAGGGCTGCTCGGAGTGCCGCTCGACCGGCTACTACGGCAGAACGGGCATTTTCGAGATGATGCCCGTCGACGAATCGATCAAACATCTGGTCATCTCTGGGGCCGACTCGCCCGAGATCAAGCGCGAGGCCGTGAAGAACGGCATGCGCACTCTGCGCCAAAGCGCCCTTCGCAAGCTGGCCGCCGGGGTGACGACCGTCGAAGAGGTGGTCAGAGTCACAGGCATTTAAAGTCTGGCATCTGAGAGTCTGGCATTTGAGCGTCTGGCATCTGAGGGCCCGGAACACCAGAGCCACCCACCGACGATCGAGTCGAGCGACGCACGCATCCGGGGCCGTCCGGTTGCCAGCCAAGCCACTGGCGTAGCGTAAGATCCACGCGTTCTCATCGAGCTCCTGGCGGCCAACCCTCGGGGGTGACTCGCGCCTTGCCGACTCCGTGCTCCATCGCGAGCCAGGGTCCGATTCACAACGATCCGCTCATCGGGAGCACCCAACTTCAATCAGCCGTCTGTCGCGGTGACCCTTGCCGGAGTCCGACTCATGTCAGAAGAAGCTCATCCCTCTACCCCACCCCTCCTCGCCGGCAAGCGCGGACTCGTCGTTGGTGTCGCGAACCAACGGTCGATCGCCTGGGGTGTCGCATCGAACGCCGCCGCCGCAGGCGCCGAGCTCGCCTTCACCTTTCAGGGTGATGCGCTCGAGAAACGCGTCCGACCGCTCGCCGAGTCTGTCGACGCACCAATCATCGAGCCGCTCGACGTCACCGACGACGAGCAGATGGCCCAGCTCTTCCAGAAGATCCAAGAAACCTGGGGCGGCCTCGACTTCGTCGTTCACTCCGTCGCGTTTGCCGATCGCGACGATCTCAAGGGTCGCACCATCGACACGTCCCGCGACGGATTCCACAAGGCTCTCGAGATCTCGGCGTACTCACTGATCTCGTTGGCACGAGCCGCTGAGCCTCTCCTTGCTCCAGGCGCCAGTCTGTTGACGATGACTTATCTAGGATCGATCCAGGCGGTTCCCAACTACAACGTGATGGGAATCGCCAAGGCGGCGCTCGAAGCCTCGGTGCGCTACCTCGCTCTCGATCTCGGACCCAACGGGATTCGGGTCAACGCCATCTCGGCCGGGCCCGTCAAGACCCTGGCGGCCTCAGGAGTGGGCGGCCTTCGCGGAATGCTCGGCACAGCCGCCGAGCGAGCTCCGCTGAAGCGCAACATCGACACCGACGATGTCGGACGAGCGGCGACCTACCTCCTCTCCGAGTACGCCTCGGGAGTCACCGGAGAGATCCACTACGTCGACGCCGGACTCAACATCACGGCCTGGTAGGCGCCAGACCAGGCCCTCGAGGCGAAGTCCGTCAGACCAGAGCCTCGGCATCCGACGCTTCGAGAACGCCTTCACCTTCCGACAATCCCAACCGAACGCGCTCGATAGACCCTGGGACCGCTGAGCGTCCCCGTCGGAACACTCGGAGGTAGTTGTCGGACGTCCCGCGCCACTGTCCATGGCGCTGGTCTTCCCACAGCACCTCGACCAGAGCTCCCTCGTGCTTCGCGGCGAACTGCCGGCTGCCTCTTTCGGCGCAGGCGATCATCTGATGTACCCGACGCTGCTTGACCTGCGGGTCCACGTGTTCGGGGAGCTCCGCTGCCAGGGTGCCCGGGCGACTCGAGTACTTGAACACGTGACACTTGGTGAATTCACATCGCTCGACGAAGTCGAGACTCTCTTCGAACTCTTCGTCGGTTTCGCCCGGAAACCCGACGATCACGTCCGTCGTGATCGCGATCCCGGGAACCGCGGTCCTCACGCGTTCGAGCAGATCGAAGAACTGGGAGCGGCTGTAAGGACGCCTCATGCGTTTCAGAGTCGCGTCACAGCCGCTCTGCAGCGAAAAGTGAAAGTGTCTGCACAGGCGGCTGGAGGCGAACAGACCGAGCAACCGGTCGTCGAACTGCCAGGGCGCAATCGAGCTGAGCCTCAGTCTCTCGACATCACTCTCCTCCAGTAGCCGAGCCACGAGATCGGCGAGGCGAAGCTCGTCCGCTCGATAGGACGAGATCTGAACTCCCGTAACAACGACTTCCTTGTGGCCCCGGTCGACCAACTCGTGGAGTTCCGCCAGTACGTCGCCAGGTGACAGCGAGCGCTGGCGTCCACGCGTGCTCGGAATGATGCAGAAGGAGCAGCGCATGTTGCAGCCGTCTTCGATCTTGAGGGCGGCTCGTGCGGCCCCGAAGTCCATCGGCGCGTACGAAATTGGCACCTCGTGGCCCGCTTCCCTGGCCTCTTCGACAGCACACAGATCTGGAAGCTCCCGCTCGACGATGCCGACGAGGTCGTGCTTCTGGCTGTTGTCGACGACGAGATCGACACCCGCCAGGCTTGCTGCCTCGTCCGCCGACCCCGTCGCGTAACAACCCGTGAGGACCGTGCGAGCCTCGAGTCCCCTCTGGGAAGCCCTCCGAGCCAGCTTGCGCGAGTCGCGAGCCGCGAGGTGGGTCACCGTGCAGGAGTTGATGACGTGCAGGTCGGCTTCTTCCAGCGTCCGCACGATCCGGTCGCCGCGGCGTTCGAAGTCGCGAGCCAGGCGCTCGATCTCGGCCTGATTGAGCTTGCAGCCGAGGTTGGTGAAGAAGACTCTCATGAGGAGCACAATCTAGCGCAGGCTACCGCCGCGGGTGGTCGTTGTGCCCCAGGGTCCATCCATCGATCAGCTGCCGGCATGGTTTTCTCTGGAATTCATGAACCTGTAGCACGTTTTCTTCCGTGAGCTCTCAACACACTTCTCGGAGACTTTCGGATATGACTGAAAACAACATCACGCTTCGCTCCGACCAACGCGATCACCTCAGCGCACGCCGTGAGGTGAGTCAGGGGACGCGTTCGGCCCTCTTTGCAATCACCTTAGGGGTGGCTGCACTCTGGGCGTCCACCGTGAGCGCGCAGAACCAGAAGGTCGAGATCACACCGACGCTCGCCTACAGCTTTGGTAGCAACTTCGAGATCGACGACTTCGACTTCGGTCTCATCGGTCTCGACGTCGAAGACGGCGACACGGCTGGTCTGACACTCGACTTCACGATCTCTCGCAGCCTCCAACTCGAACTGTTCTACCTCACGCAGGACACTGATCTCGAGCTCGACACCGGCTTCCTGGACCCGGGCGAGCCACTGGGTGGCCTCGATCTCGACTACATTCACGGCGGCGTTCTCTGGCAGCTCAACGCAGGTCAGATCAAGCCATTCCTGACCCTGACCGGAGGAATCACCCGGATCGACGCTGAGATTGGCGGCGACTCGGAAACCAGGCCATCGATCGGCGCTGGCGGCGGGATCAAGATCTTCTTCACCGACCACATCGGTTTTCGCGCAGAGGGGCGATACCTCGTGACCATTCTCGACGAGGACGACGACTTCGACTGCTGCGCCGACTACAGCGACGACAACCTCACTCAGGGAGTCGTCGGAGTCGGGCTGATCATCGCATTCTGAGATCGCGGGGACTGAGACGAACGGACGAGTTTCGACGAGCCCGCCGCACCGCGTTGGCCGACTCGAAGCCCGCACTCGTCTCATGAACCTTGCCTGCCCGTCGCTTCTTGTGTTACGTTGTCCAGTGGGCATGGGGCACCTCCTCGTCGGACGTCTCGTCAGGCGGGCAGAGTGCCCACTTTTTTTTGCCCGGAAGTTGGCCCAAAAGACTGCCGGGTCTCGGTCCCGCCTCGGCCCTTCCCACACGACAGGCGGCAACCGACCCGTTCAGTCTCGCGCGCGTTCAGTCCCGCGCGTTCAGTCCATCTCGTTCAGAGTGGCACGTCAGAAATGGCACGTTCGAACCGCCTGGCTCGGACTCGACCTGACTGGCTCGAACTGACTGGCTCGACGTCTGACTCGAACTGTGAGGTGGATTCTGCGGGTCGCCTCTGAACCGACTGCGATCTCAGGTGGTCTGACCGTCAGCGCTGCAGCGACGCGCGATCTCGGCCAGGACCGCAGCACCGACAAAAACCGAAGGCTCTGCGGCGTAGAAGCCAGGAGTGTGCGCACCAATCGGCTCTCCACCCGGCTCGCGCGCGCCGATGCGGAGAAACGTCGACGGCATACATTCGGAGTAGAAGGCAAAGTCTTCGCCTCCCATGTTCACCTGGCCGAGCGGAACAACGCTCGACTCGCCGAGCAAGGAGACCGACGCCGGTCGGGCATGTGCACTGATCACCTCGTCGTTGATCACCGGCGGAGTTCCACGCCTGATCTCGATT